>JBKBIS010000313.1:0-1512 GCA_046294145.1 Brevinematales bacterium
GTCTTTTCAGACGCCAAGGCTATAGCAGCAGGATATACCCATACCATTATTTTGAAATAAGTACGGCACCCTCTGGGCAAAAGGTGTGAACGAGTCAGTCAAGTTTCAATGGCTGAACAAAAAGGGGATAAAAAGACACAAATCCACCTTGAAATACCCAGAGGGTGTTTTTTGTTTATAGTATTCCAGAAATGAAAAAAGTCAAGACTTTTACTAAAGAAATTTTTCATTTCAGAGCCTGTCATAAAACTTGTTTTCGTGAGTATACCAGGTTATTTTTTTTAAGGATTTTCTTTTCACCCTTTCGAAGTAAAAAAGAAGTTTTCTCAAAAAATCATCATTTGGAAGCAGGTTTATATACCTATCCATGGCTGGAACTTGCAGAAAAAAGGCCTTATAATATAGCCTAAACCGTCTAAGTCCTTTAAAAAAAGGATTTAGACGGTTTTTCTGCCAAAAAATTACAAAAAAAGAAACATTTCAGGAGGCTCTTCAGAATCTACCTGAGAACGACCATAAAAAACATGCATCTCCTGATACTGTCTCTCCGTCAGTCCAAAAATACGAACCTGTCCCTCAGGTGGAAGATTTTCTCTCAACCTCTTGGTGAGAGTTTCCATACTATCACGAGAAGTACAATATTGAGCATAAACAGAGAACTGCAGCATAGAAAACCCTTGATCCACAAGAAATTTTCTAAAATGAGTATATGCCTTTCTCTGTTTTTTCGTCTGAACAGGAAGATCGAAAATAACCATCATCCACATGGCCTTGAACCTCGATGGCAATTCTCTTCTCATACCCCACATATCGACAAAAAAAACAAAACAATAAGAATCTACTCCTCAAAAATCTTCTCAGGAAGCCTGAGCAACATTTCCCCTCTTTCATACGAAAGAAGAAGCGACGAAGATACCAACGACAGAGCATCAAAGAGTTCATACGATCTTCCATCTATAACCACTCGCCTTTTGAGAACACTTACCAGTTCCTTTTTGATATCCGAAGAAAATTCCTCCTCCGGATCTATCCTCTGGATCAAATGAAAAACTATCTCATCCACCAAAGGTCGAAAAGGCTCCATCATATCATCAACGAGACAATACGCATTGTACTGATTGTGATGATAAATACCAAAAGAAGGATGAAGCCCAGAAGAACAAAGAGCTCTAGCCACACAAGACCTCAGAACAATATATCCATAATTAAGAAAACGATTGGCATCCTCCCTTTCTCTATTGCGCACAAAATGATCACCAAACAAAGCCTCCCAATACAATCTGGCAGCATGTCCCTCAACATTCGTCGTATCCCCAGATCTAACCAGATCCATCATCCTCCTCAAGGGATTTGGTCTTCCCAGTTTATCCAGAAGATCCGATTGAAATTTCACCTTTTTCCGAACAATCTCCGCCCAGAGATTCTTTTTGAGCACCGTTTTTGCCATAGCCTGAAGAGCATAATTTCGAGACACCGTACTATGAGTACCAATAGGAAGCAACATAGCCACAG
>JBKBIS010000314.1:0-1505 GCA_046294145.1 Brevinematales bacterium
ATAGAACAAAAGAAAAAAAGTCAATAAAGAAAGAAAGAAATTTTTGCAAATCAATATGTCCCTGACATAAAAAAGTTTCATCAATTTTATCTCAAATCTATTCTGAATCAAAACAAGATCCATAAGAAATAAAGCCTACACAATTCGCCTTTCTTCACTTTCTCTATTTTGACTTTTTCTGTCGATTGTCTCATAATATGAAAAGAGGACATATGAAAATCTTCTTTTGTAAAACTTTCTTCCTGCTCATCTTTCTCTCAATCTGTCCCTTCTCAAAAATAGCCATGTTATACCCATATGAAATACAAAGATGGCAAAACTCCCCCCTTGTCAGAATATCATCAGGTTGGATTGAAGGACAAAAAGAACAAAATGTTTATAGCTTCAAAGGAATTCCCTACGCTTCCCCACCTACCAGAGAACTACGCTGGAAAGCTCCCCGTCCTCATCCTGGTTGGAAAGGTATATATCGAGCCAACAAATTTCGTGGCACATCTCCCCAATTTCTTCCCTTTTTTGGATGGATCATAGGAGATGAGGATTGTCTCTATCTCAATCTATGGCGACCACAAACTGATGAAACCAATCTCCCTGTTTATGTCTGGATTCACGGTGGAGGAAATTCTATAGGAAGTGCTCATTATGTACCAGATTATTATGGGGCTCAACTGGCTAAAAACGCCAATCTTATTTTTATTTCACTAAATTACCGTCTTGGACCTTTTGGCTGGTTTACTCATCCTGCTTTACGTGAAAACCAGAAAAGTCTGGATAACTCTGGCAATTATGGAACGCTGGATATCATTTTTGCTCTTCACTGGATTCAGTCCAATATTCTTGCCTTTGGAGGAGATCCCTCTTGCGTTACCATCGCTGGTGAATCAGCCGGTGGACTTAATGTTTTTTCTCTCATGATATCCCCGCTTGGCGGTGGACTCTTTCATCGAGCAGTTGTACAGAGTGGATACCTGGCTCTCATTTCTCGTGATGCAGCCGATAAAAAAGCATCGGAGATTATAACCAGACTTCTTGTAAAAAAACACCTTGCCAAATCCTTGGAAGAAGCATATTCTCAGCTTGCAACAATGAGTTCAAAGGACGTACGAACATTTCTCTATTCCCTTTCTGCTCAGGATATTCTTTCCGCATTTCAAGGTAACACCCTTGGCATGATAGGTGAAACTTATCTTATTGCTGACGGAGAGGTCTTTCCCCTTGAAGGTTTCCAGGCTTTTGAAGAAGGCAAATTTCACCATGTCCCCCTTATACTTGGAAGTAACAAAGAAGAAACCAAGCTTTTTTTGTCGTTTTCGAGAAAAGATTGGGACTCCCCCCTTTATCAGGCTCTGGGAAAACTGGGAGGAATGAGATGGAAAGCTCTCTATGTAGATGCCATAGCAGATACTCTCACCCGATGGAATACACCAGTGTATGTCTATCGTTTCGATTGGGGATCTTCTGACGAGAAAGGAGAAATTCGCCTACACTATCCGCCCGACCAATGC
>JBKBIS010000315.1:0-1492 GCA_046294145.1 Brevinematales bacterium
ACAATGGTAGACTATGCAGTAAAAAGAACAAAGCTTCATATTTCACGATTCAATAGGCTTTATGAGATGATTCATGTCCAGGTATCTATTGATGAAGGATGGCTTTCTGAAGTAGAGAAACGAGATAATATCTTTCCAGAAATAGATTTCAGGGTATATGCTTCCTGAAGAATCTGAAAAGAAGCTATAAAGAGTCCATTTTCTCCCAAATGGTTTTCCTGCATTTTTTATGTTTTTTCTTCGTGAGAAGAAATGTCATGAATCTCAAGAATTCTGTCAAGTCGGAAGGTTCTCTCTCCACCTGTCAACTGACAGAAAGCCCTTAGTCCCTCAAAGGTTTTGCCGTGATATTCCATAGTACCAACAAAAAGGGGCAGAATCACCCGTCGACTCTCTGTATCATCAGGCTTGAGATAAACCATCTCAAGAGGTTTCTTTTCGTCTATGGCTTTTTGAAGAAGACTTCTTTTTTCTTCGATAGGATCCATCTCTCCTATCTGGTGATCTCGTGATCCTCGCATAAAATGAACAATACGATAATCTACTTTAATGTGGCTTTTTTTGAGAGGATGCTTGAGAACCAGACCCTCCAGACTGGTAACACGGCTGAGAGCCACATAGGTCTGACCACTGGCAAAAGCCCCTCTATTCATATCCAAGATGACATGAGAAAAAGTTTTTCCCTGGGATTTATGAACAGTGATACTCCAGGCCAATCGCAAAGGAAACTGAATAAAACTCCCGATAGGGATCTTCTTGACCTCATTTTTCCCCAGGCTTTCATAACGATAGGATGTCCAGGTATAAGGGGTTACATCAACCTCTGTACCATCTTCAAGTTCCACTTCAACCACATCTTTTCCACAAGCAACCACCCTTCCTATAGTCCCATTGACCCATGCCCCGGAAGGTTCATTGGTGAGAAACATGACCTGGGCTCCTTTTTTGAGAACAAGTTCCTCCTCCGTAGGCATCTCTTTTTCAGAAAACTCCCCCTGAATCTTTCCCCGATATATTTGTTCTCCAGAAGGAAGCTTGGCCAATTCTCGTTGATTGATCTCATCTACAATATCATTGTGTGTGGTGAGATAAACATACTGCTTGTCTCCCGGCTCAAAATAAGGATCATATCGTTCATTGAGAATACGCATGTCTTCTTCATTTACCATTCCATTTCGAATACGATTGAGAATATCAACAAAAACTTTATCATTTTGGCGATAGATCTTGGTCAGTTCATACATTTTCATCTGAAGAGATGAATAACACTGTGCTGAAAAGAAATACGGTGAATTGTAGAGAGACGAAAACCACTCTTTTTCTGTACTTTTCAATACAGGGGGTAACTGATAGAGATCTCCAACAAAAAGAAGCTGAATACCAGCAAAGGGAAGAGAAGCCCGTTCTTTGTCTGCTTTTTTTCTACTTTTTAAAAAAACTTCTCGAGTTATTCTCTCTATCATATCAAGAAGATCTGCTCTCACCATGGAGA
>JBKBIS010000316.1:0-1474 GCA_046294145.1 Brevinematales bacterium
CATTCTCCGGTGTCATCTTCGACACTTCTTTGTAATCCACCACCTTCACCATACCAGAGAGTACATTCTCTGCCATAAATCCCACCATATTCACAGGATCCTTAGCAGAAGAGAAAGGTGGCGCATAGGCATGATCCCAATCGGTAAGATCATAGATAGTTCCTTCTTTCAACAAAGCCATGGCCAAAACATCTATCCGCTTGTCCACACCATCGTATCCAACCGCCTGAGCTCCAAGAATCTTCCCTCCCTCTGGAGAAAAAAGAAGCTTGAGACTGAGTTGAGTCGCACCAGGATAATACCCTGCATGATGCCCACCATGATAGATCACACTCACAAAGGGCACACCTGCCGCCTCAAGGGCTTTTTCATTGGC
The DNA here is from genome assembly GCA_046294145.1 of Brevinematales bacterium. Classification (GTDB taxonomy): domain Bacteria; phylum Spirochaetota; class Brevinematia; order Brevinematales; family Thermospiraceae; genus Thermospira. Next base: position 377 of record JBKBIS010000316.1, read on the forward strand.
TCCTGTGGTAGCTACTGTAAGATCAAAAACCTTGGCAATAGCTGTGGCAAAATCACCCTTATAAGGCTTCTTGTTTCCAAAAACAAGATTGTCTGCCACAAGCCTTCCCTGTTGATTTGCCGGCCATGCCAATGGAATGGATTGTATCCGACCTGTCACCCTGTGTCGTATCTCAATAGCATCACCTATAGCATAAATATGGGGATCAGAAGTCTGAAGATACTCATTTACCTCAATGCCACGAGTTCCCAATTTGAGTCCAGCCTCAGCAGCGAGCTTTGTTTCAGGCTTCACCCCTACGGACATGATAACCACATCCGTTCGGATTTCTCGTCCACTTTTGAGTTTCACTACAAGTTCTGATCCTTCTCTTCTAAAGGATTCAGCTGCTTCCTCCAAAAAGAGGGCTACTCCCTTGGATCGGAGATGGTCATGAACAAGAGCTGCCATCTCATAATCAATCACTATCATCACCTGAGAAGCAAGCTCCACGAGGCTCACCTGAAAACCCGCGTGATGAAGGTTTTCTGCCATTTCAAGCCCAATAAATCCCCCCCCAATAACCACAGCCCGTTTTTGAGGCTTCGCTATAGCCTGGATGTATTCCTTCACCCGGATGGTATCCTCCACCGAACGCAGAGTAAAAATCCCATCGTTCTCTATACCGGGAAGAGGTGGACGAATAGGTTCCGCTCCCGGAGAAAGAATCAGCTTGTCATAACTTTCGAAAAACTCCTCTCCTGTGACAAGATTTTTCACCCGAACCTGCTTCTTCTCCCTATCGATAGCCAGAACTTCATGCTTTACGTGGACATTGACACGAAAACGCTTATAAAAAGCATCCGGTGTCTGGACAAAAAGCTTTTCCTTCTCAGCAATCACATCTCCTACATAATAAGGAAGCCCACAATTGGCATAAGAAATATATCCACTCCTCTCAAAAACCGTAATATCAGCCGCTTCATCTAAACGGCGAAGCCTTGCTGCTGGGCCACCCGTGCAATCACCTGGTCAATCTCTTCGGTGATGGGCTTCAGGACTGCATTGCTGCGCTCGGTCCACTTGCGCCCTGCTTCTTGCAGGCTTTGGGCCAGTACC
>JBKBIS010000317.1:0-1467 GCA_046294145.1 Brevinematales bacterium
GCTTGAAATGGCCAATGACCGTTATAAAAAGGGCTATATCTCTTCTCTTGATGTCACCGACGCTGAAACATCCTACAGTCAGGCACAACTAAACTATCTCCAGTCACTCTATGATTATGTGAATAGTGTTGTGAAACTCAAACAGCTTCTCTATGAACTTTAAGAAAAAGAAGGAGGATTTTATGATACACAGATCCCACTTTTTGACTCTTTTCGTGATACTTGGTGCTGTCAGTATACTTGTTTCCGGTTGTGCAGGGAAAAAACGAGCTTTCCAGCAGGAAGCCATTACAGTTCTCGTGCAAAAAGCCAGAGTGCAACCATTCCAGCAATTCATTGACCTCAATGGCCAGATAGCCGGAAGAAACGAAGTAAAAGTCTATGCCGATGTCTCAGGAAAAATAGCCCAAATTCTTGTAAGAGAAGGAAGTTATGTCTCCAAGGGTTCAGTTATAGCCTACATTGATCGTGCTCAGGTAGGAGCTGAGTACGCCCTTGCCCCTGTTAAAGCCCCAATTAGTGGCTATATCACTTCCGTATCTGTGGTTTTAGGCCAGATGATAAGCCCTGGAACTATACCCATTGCTTCCATTGGTTCCCTCACCGAAATGGATGTCCTTATTGCTTTGCCTGAGCGGTTTGTCCAGCAAGTCCAGATTGGCCAGAACGTCTATATCAGAGTGGCTGCCTATCCAAATGAACGTTTTGTAGCCACTATTTATAGAAAAGACCTTGCTGTGGATCCCACCAGCCGAACCCTCACCGTGCGTGCTCAGATTCAAAATCCCGAGGGAAAACTTCTCTCCGGTATGTTTGCCGATGTATCGATTCTTGTCCGAGAGACAAGCAGAAGCATCGTGATTCCTGCCAGTGCCCTGGTTGAACTTGAAAATGGCAAACAGGCCGTCTATGTCAACCAGGACAATATAGCCCATCTCCGTCCTGTCAAAGTAGCCTTTTCCTACAAAGATAAAGTCGCTATTCAAGAAGGTCTAAATGCCGACGAAGAGGTGATTATTTATGGAAAAGAATTCCTCAAAGATGGGACCCCCATCTATCCCGTTGAGGAAGAAAAATAGGAGGGGACTATGTCATTACCAAAAATAGCAGTGGAACGCCCCGTCACCATGATTATGGGGCTTTTGGCCCTGATTATTCTCGGAGTTGTCTCTCTCTCAAAACTACCTGTAGATCTCACTCCCAACCTTGAGTTTCCTGCTCTTTCTATTGTTACCACCTACTCTCAGGCTTCACCACAAGAGGTGGAAAAGTCCGTCACACGAATAATAGAAAGCGCAGTATCTGCCGTAAACGATATTGACTCTATTGAATCCACATCTTCAGAGGGACGTTCTGTAGTCACCATTTCCTTCAAATGGGGAACAGATCTTGATGCTCGGGCAAGTGATGTAAGAGAAAAACTTGATTTTGCCAAAAGACTCCTCCCCAGTGATGTCTCTACCCCGT
>JBKBIS010000318.1:0-1461 GCA_046294145.1 Brevinematales bacterium
GGGGTGGTATAGGACAGCCATCCTATATTCTCTCTGGGAGGGATACGCTTTTGGAGAAGAGCTTTGGTTCTTTTGAGGTGCTTCAGCCTTCTATTCCCCCGCATTTTCTTTCAAATGCTGATTGGATGAAGCTTCTTAAGGGACAGGATATGATTGTTCGTTCTCAATCTGAAAATCTTGATTGGCGACTCTATGCCAGAAACTATGAATCTCCAAGGTCTGCGGTGGATTTCTGGACAAGAAGTGGATGGGGAAGCCGAATTGCTGTGGTGAAACCGGTGGGTATTCTTTTACCATGATGAATATGAGGGTGTGCTATGCGATGTGAGTTTCCCGTGCCGGGAGACATTCATCCAGTATTGGCTCTGGGGGTTCATGATTCCAATCTCAGGCTCATGGAAAGGCTTCTTGAGGTAAGGATTCGTCCTGTTGATGATAGGTTGGTCATTGAGGGAACAGAGGAGGGTTGTACTCGTGCTACTCATGTGTTGAAAGAGGTTTTTCAACTGGCGCGTGGAAATACTCCTGTCTCTCATGGTGAAATCAAGTTTCTTATTGAACAGGAGGGAAAAATTGCTCACTCTGCCTCAAAACTTCTTACAGAGGGACTTGTTATCACGAAGCGTGCTCGCAAAATTAAACCACGAACGGCTCATCAGGCTCAGTATATTGAGGCCATCCATCAAGATGATCTTGTTTTTGGGGTTGGTCCAGCAGGAACAGGTAAAACTTATCTTGCTATGGCGGTAGGACTTTTTTATCTTTTTTCTGGAAAGGTGAAAAGGCTTATCTTGACACGTCCTGTAGTGGAAGCGGGGGAGAATTTAGGGTTTCTTCCGGGAACCTTTGAGGAAAAGCTTCATCCCTATCTTCGACCTCTTTTTGATGCCCTTGAGGATATTCTTTCTGCTGAAGAGGCGGAGAGGCTTCTTTTCTCTCACCAGGTGGAGATTGCTCCTCTCGCTTATATGCGAGGTAGAACACTTTCTCATGCTTTTGTGATTCTTGATGAGGCTCAGAATGCAACAAAGATGCAGATGAAGATGTTTCTTACTCGTCTGGGAGAGGGGACAAAAATGGTAGTGACAGGAGATGTGACGCAGATAGACCTTCCTTCAGCCCAGGATTCAGGTTTAGTTGAGGCTCTTCATCTTTTGACGAAGGTGCCTGGCATTAGTATTCTCTATTTCGATGAGGATGATATTGTGCGTCATCCTCTGGTGGCGCGTATTTTGTCTCGGTATGAGATGAGGAAATTATGAAATTCGATGAACCGTTGTCTAAAAAGACGATGATAGTTCTTTTGATAGGAGTATTTTGTGTTAGTGCTTTGTTTTTGACTCTTACTTATTGGCCTTCTTCTTTTCAAAACTATCAGATAGGTCTGGTTTCTCCAAAACAGGTGATATCCTGGTATACGTTTTCTTATGAAAATCAACAGGCCTCTTTGCAGCTAAAAAG
>JBKBIS010000319.1:0-1450 GCA_046294145.1 Brevinematales bacterium
CGTCCAACCAACAGGAAGAAAACGCAAGTTCTGGGCAGAACTTCACACTGAGCTGATTGTATATGGAGCTACCGAACCAACGGCCAGAGTAACCTTAGGGGGTGTACCTATTCAGCTGACACCAGAGGGAACTTTCTCAATTCGTTTCTATCTCAAAGACGGTTCCCACTCTATCCCTTTTATAGCTACCTCAGAGGATGGTATAGAAACCATTGAAATCACACCCTTTGTAAATAAGTACACTACCCGGCAAGATCATATGAACTAAGCAAGATATAGGGGGGTAGGGAGGTTTTGTGACCCGCTTACTGGTAATAAGCGATTCACACGGAAAAGTGGATCGTATATATGATTTGCTCCGTAAGCACAGAAACGAGTTTGATGTGCTTTTTCACCTTGGTGACAAAAGCTATGATATGCTGTCATTTCTGGATGAAGCTTTTCCTCTCATCCTTGTCAAAGGCAATATGGAGACAGTTTACCCTGAAATCAATATGGTGGTGGAGTGGGAACGCATCACTGAATATGAGGGGGTAAAACTTCTTGCTACTCATGGTCATCGCTACAGTGCTCATTCTACCCTCGTCTTTCTCAAAAAACATGCCATCCATCTCGGGGTAAATTTAGTCCTTTTTGGCCACACCCACGAACAGACATCTTTTGAAGAAAACGGTATTACCTACTTCAATCCAGGAGCCCTTCAGAATGGCCATTATGGCATGATAACTCTCAGTAATGGCAAAATCACAGAAACCAAACTTCTTTTTTTGCCAGATAGGTGGTAATATATGATTGAAATCCGAAACGAACAGGAGATTTTTGACAACCCTCTTTTTTTTGATCGTCTCACTCATCTCATCCGAAAAATTCTTGGTGATCATCAGGCCTCTCACTATGGTCTTTCTCTTCTTCTCTGTGACAATCCTACCATCCAGGAACTCAATACCCTTTATCGTGGGAAGAACTACGCCACCGATGTACTTTCCTTTTCCTTGACGGAGGGAGAAGCCGTTGAAGATTTCTCCCAGATGGCCATGGAGGATGAAAACGGAAAAATCTATGAAATGTTAGGGGATATTGTCATTTCTACAGAAAAGGCTCAAAGCCAGGCAAGGGAAAATCATCTTTCATGGGAAGGAGAAATCGCAAGGCTCACTATACACGGAACACTCCATCTCTTAGGATACGACCATGAGAAAGGCGAAAAAGAAGAAGAAGAGATGTTCAAAAAACAGGACCTCTACCTTGAGTGGTTTCTCGCTCGTTACCCTGAATATGCTACGGAAGGCGAATCCACACCACCTGAAACACCATCCAGAGCAGAAGACACAACCAGCTAACAAAGGCAAAGGGCCAGAAATTTTCCGTCCAGAAGAGTCGTCGTTGAATAGTAATCTTCGATTTTTCCAGTTTGTCAATATCATCATAGATAGCAGCCAGTGTTTGCCTA
>JBKBIS010000031.1:0-11264 GCA_046294145.1 Brevinematales bacterium
CAAGATCAGCAATAGTAGCATCCTCCGTTTCTCCACTACGATGAGAAACTACAGCGGTAAACCCTGCCTTCTGTGCCATCTGAACGGCATCAATGGTTTCTGTTACAGTACCAATCTGATTCAGTTTAATTAAAATAGAATTAGTAGCTTTGGTTTGGATACCTTTCTTCAGGATAGAAGGATTGGTTACATACAAATCATCTCCTACAATCTGGATCTTGTATCCAAACAGTTTGGTAAACTCTTCATATCCCTTCCAATCGTTTTGATCAAAGGGATCCTCAATAGAAATAATAGGATACTTCTCTACCCACTTCGCCAGAAAATCAATCATCTCATTAGTAGAAAAGATCTTGTCAGGATTGGACTTCCAGAAGCGATAGCCTTTTTTTCCACCCTCTTCAAAAAGCTCAGAAGACGCACAGTCTATGGCAATGGCAAAATCAGCATCAAGCCCTGCCTTGTATCCTGCCTTGTCAATAGCTTCAAGAATATATTTGATACCCTCTTCATTGTCAATATCAGGAGCAAAACCACCCTCATCACCTACAGCAGTATTTTTGCCTGCCTTCTTGAGGATAGCCTTCAGATTGTGGAAGACCTCAGCAATCATTTCGACAGCCTTTTTGAGACTATCAGCCCCAATAGGCATTACCATAAATTCCTGAAAATCCACCTTGTTATCAGCATGTTTTCCACCGTTGATGATGTTAGCCATCGGAACAGGCATAATCTTGGCGTTGGTACCACCAAGATAACGATAGAGAGGAAGCCCAAGATAATTGGCAGCCGCATGAGCCACAGCCATAGAAACACCCAGGATAGCATTAGCACCCAGTTTACTCTTGTTGTCAGTTCCATCGAGATCTATCATGATTCTGTCAATCTCAACCTGATTGAGAGCATCCAATCCTACAATCTCCTCAGCAATGGTATTATTCACATTCTCCACAGCCTTGAGTACACCCTTCCCAAGAAGACGATTCTTGTCACCATCACGCAGTTCCACCGCTTCTCTCTCTCCCGTCGATGCTCCACTAGGAACCGCAGCACGCCCCATAGTACCATCTTCAAGAACAACCTCTACCTCTACTGTTGGATTACCACGAGAATCAAAGATCTCTCTGGCATGAACGTCAATAATCGTAGACATATATATCCTCCTCTTGTATTCTCTGCCTCACTTCAAAATTTACATTATTATACCGAGAGAAAAAAAGCCTGTCAAATAAACAGATTGCTCAACTCCCCGTTATCAAATGTTCTACAAGAATCTTCAACCCAATCCCTATAAGCACCACACCCCCTACCCATTCAAAACGCTTTTCCTGCAGGGCTATTGACATAGATTGAATCCTTTGACCCACATACACCCCAACAAAACAAATCACAAAAGTCACAAGTCCTATCACCAAAGCTGGCAAGATAATAGCCTCTCTCAGTACCCCTATCGTCACTCCCACAGCGAGAGCATCAAGGCTTGTGGCAATACTCATCACAAGAAGCACAGGAATGTCAACACAACTTTTTCTTTCACAATTGTCCGATGAAAAAGACTCCCATATCATTTTGCCTCCCACATAGGACAGAAGTCCAAAAGCCACCCACTTTTGCCATCTTTGTAGAAAAAAAGCAAGCTGGAAACCAGCAAGCCAACCAACCAGAGGCATCAGTGCCTGAAAAAAACCAAAGGCAAAAGCAATACGAAAGGCATACCGCCACCGCATCCTCTGCATCATAAAGCCATTGATCAAAGAAACCGTCAATGCATCAAGAGAAAGCCCTACGGCTACACCTAAAAGTGACCACCATTCCATTTATCCCCCCAGATAAGCCCTTTTCACCTCAGGATTATCAAGGAGCTCCTGCCCAGTACCAGAAAGCACCAGCTTCCCTGTTTCAAGTACATAACCTCTATGAGCAATTTTGAGAGCCTGTCGTGCATTCTGCTCCACAAGAAGAACGGACAGTTTTTTCTCTGTATTCAGTTTGGTAATAATTTCAAAAATCTTTTGTACCATGAGAGGAGCCAAACCAAGGGCAGGCTCGTCAAGAAGTAAAAGTTCTGGTTCTGCCATCATAGCCCGTCCAATAGCCAACATCTGAAGTTCTCCACCAGAGAGGTAACCAGCTCGCTGACCAGACCTATCCTTCAAAACCGGAAACCACTGATACACCTCTGTGAGATTCTTTTCTATACGCTTCCTGTCCTTTTGCAAAAAGGCTCCCATCTCAAGATTTTCTCTCACAGTAAGTTCAGAAAAAATCCCTCTCCCCTCTGGCACAAGCACAAGCCCCATCCCAGGCAAAAGATGGGTGGGTGTACTCTTCCGATGAGAACGATCGGAAGAGGTCTCAAAAATAGACTTGTCCTTGTAAAGAACTTTCCCCTCAGAAAGGGGTTCTATCCCCATAATAGCCTTCAAAAGAGTGGTTTTGCCCGCACCATTGGCACCAACGAGGGTTACAATCTCCCCTCGACCAACCACCAGGGTCACCCCTTTCAAAGCCTGAATACCCCCATAGTGAACATGCACATTCTCCACACGAAGAATAATCTCTTTCATCCCTCTCTCCCAAGATAGGCCTCTATCACCTGAGGATGAGACTGGATTTCCCGTGGTGTTCCAGAGGCAATTTTCTGACCATAATTCAACACAGTAATTGTATCACAAATATTCATAACCAGTTTCATATCATGCTCAATAAGAACCACCGTCATTCCCAGATTCCGAATCCTTCTGATAAGTTCCATCAGATCCTCTGTTTCCACCGGATTCATTCCGGCTGCAGGCTCATCAAGAAAGAGAAGCTTTGGTTCCATAGCAAGGGCTCTGGCAATCTCCACTTTTCGCTGAACTCCATAGGGGAGATTCCCCGGAAGTTCTGCATGGTACTTGTCCACACCCACAAACTCAAGCCATTTCCAGGCATTCTCATAGATATCTCTCTCCTCTCTGCGAGAGTTTACCAAAGCATAGAAAGCATTCAACACACCTAAAAAACCCTTGAATGGATGAGTACCCTTAAAATGACGCCCTATCATCACATTTTCAAATACATTCAATTCCTTGAAAAGCCGTATATTCTGAAAAGTTCTTGAAATCCCAAGTCTGGCAATCCGGTAAGCAGGCCAGCCAGTTATATCCCTTCCCTCAAAAAAAACATACCCCTCAGTCGGTTCATCCAGACCGGTAATAGTATTGAAAAGAGTTGTCTTGCCAGCTCCATTAGGACCAATCAGACCAGTAATTGTACCCGCTTCTACCTCAAAATCAACATCATTTACCGCCACAAGACCACCAAACTCCTTTCTCAGACAGGTCGTATAGAGAAGCTTCACGACGATCTCCTCTCAAGAATCTTTGTCAACTCGTTTTCATAAGAAATACGCTTGCGACCAAGCACACCCTGAGGTCTAAAAATCATCACCACAATCAAGAGAAACCCAAAGAAAATCTGATTGAACTGAGCCGGTATTACACTGGTAAGCCCCGTAAGACGAGGTGCCTCAGAAAGAAGCACAAGTACCACAGTTCCCAAAAGAGCCCCAAGAGAATTTCCCAGTCCCCCCAATACCACCATACAGAGAATCAATACAGAAAGCATAAAATCAAATGTCTGAGGAGCCACAGACTGATTGTAAACCGCCCAAAGAGAGCCCGCAATCCCAGCAAAGAAAGCCCCAATCATAAAAGCAACCACCTTGTATTTCACGGCATTGATCCCCATAGCCCCTACCGCCACCTCATCCTCACGAATAGCCTCAAGTGCCCTCCCAAAACGAGAATGAACCAGTCGCCAGATAAACAAATAAGTCACCAAAACAAAAAAGGCATACAAAACAACATAGCCTAGGCTAGTATCATACCCAAACTGAATCCCCAAAAAAACCGGGCCAGGAACCCCATTGATACCATTCGGACCACGAGTCAGGTCATCCCAATTGATGATCACATTCTTCACCACCTCCCCAAAACCAAGCGTAGCTATAGCCAGATAGTCTCCCTTGAGTCTAAGCGTAGGAAGCCCCACAATAAAACCCAATATAGCCGCAAAAATCCCACTCAGCCCAAGCACCAACCAAAAATTCCATCCCCCCATGGTAATTCCTATGGCTGTTGTATAGGCACCAATGGCAAAAAAGGCAGCATGACACAAGGAGAGAAGCCCAGTATAACCAGCAATCAGGTTAAGACTCAAGGCAAGAACAGCATAAATCTCCATATAAATAATCAAAAGAAAAAGAAAATTCAGCATTACACCTTCTCCCGTTCCTTTTTTCCGAGAAGTCCAGACGGACGAAAAAGAAGTATGAGAATCAAAATACTAAAAGCCACCGTATCCCGAAGCCCCTGAGGAATACCGAGCACTGCCACCCCAAATGTTTCAATAATACCCAGAAGCACCCCCCCAATCATAGCTCCTGTGATATTTCCAATCCCACCAAAAACAGCTGCAACAAAAGCCTTAAGCCCAGCCAATGTGCCCATGGTGGGATAAATCTTAATCTCAAGTGCCACAAGCATGCCAGCCGCTGCAGCTAACGCTGAACCAATCGCAAACGTAAGAGAAATAATAAAATCCGTGTCAACACCCATAAGTTTCGCTACAGTCATATTCTGACTGGTTGCCCGCATAGCTTTCCCCAGTCGGGTATAATCAACAAATATCTTAAGGGTTACCATCAAAACCACAGCCGACACCACAATCAGGATCTGATGAGGAGTAATTGCTACCGTACCCAAAAGAATAGTCTCATTCACAAAGGGATAATCAAGCCTTTTTGATTTTGTCCCAAAAAGAAAAGCCGCCAGATTGGAGAGAATAATAGAAACACCAATAGCACTGAGAAGCGGGGCCAGCCGAGGTGCCTGTCGAAGTGGTTTATAAGCCAGTTTTTCAACCGTAACACCAAGAATGGCACTTACGATCATTGCCCCTCCCATTGCCACCAGAAAGAGAAAAAGAGAATGAGGACGAAGTGTTTCCCCATTAAGTCCAAGGTAGAAAAAATATCCCGCATACGCCCCCATCATCAAAATCTCCCCATGGGCAAAATTAATAAACTTCAGAATACCATACACCATAGTATATCCGAGAGCAATGAGAGCATAAATACTGCCGAGCGTTATACCATTCACCACATGCTGGGCAATCTCCGACCAAGAAAGATGAAAAAGTGTCATAAGCCCTTCCTTAACTTCAAAAAATAAAAACGACCGGACGGCATAAAGCCGCCCGGCATATACTTTTTACTTCACCTCTGCAAGCTTGCCGTTCTCTACCTTAAACACAGCCATCTGTTTGTAGATCTTATTCTTTGCATCAGCCACAAAAATACCCACATTCTTGATAGCATCACCCGAAGGCAAGAAGGTAATAGTTCCAGAAACACCCTGATAACCCTCAAGATTCAACAAAAAATCACGGATCTTGGTACGATCAATCTTGCCATCACTCGAACCCTCGGCAGCACTCTTAATAGCCAGAAGAAGTATCTTGAAAGCATCATAGGCATTGATAGCAAAGGCATCGGGATCCTCACCATATTTCTGACGGTAAAGTTTCACAAAATTTTCGCGAAGAGGATTTTTCATGCCACTCTCATCAGCAGAGTTGGAGAAAATAACCCCATCAGCCAGATCTTTAGCAAGAGCAAAAATCTCAGGATTGGAAAATCCATCAGCAGAAAGAATTTTCACCTTCAAGCCAAGCTGCTTAGCCTGTTCAAGAATCTGAGCCATTTCTGCCACATAATTGGGAATATAAAGAGCTTCAGGATTTGCCTCTTTGATCTTGGTAAGCTGAGTCTTAAAATCCTTGTCACCCTGTACACCTGTCTCTACAGCAACAACCTGACCACCACTAGCCTCATACACACGCTTGAAATCCATAGCAAGACCCTGGCTATAGTCGTTCTTGATATAGAGGATGGCTACCTTCTTGATACCAAGCTTCTCAGCCACATAGCGACCAAAAACCTCCGCCTGAAGCTGATCTGAAAGCACATTCCGGAAGATAAAATCCCCTTTTGAAGTCACATCCTTGTGAGTAGCCGATTGAGAAATCATCACAACCCTGGCAGCCTGAGCCTTTGGAGCAATAGCGAGAGCACAGGAAGAAAACATAGGCCCAACAAAACCATAAATCTTATTCACCCCGTAGAGCTTTTCAAAAGCAGCATTTGCCTTTTCGGGCTTACCCTCATCATCCTCCACGTAAAGCTTCACAGGAAGCCCGGCAATACCTCCCTGGCCATTCACCTCTTCTAAAGCAATCTGAACAGCCTGAAGAGAGAGTTTCCCATAGTTAGCTGCATCCCCTGTGAGAGGCCCAATAAATCCCACAGCAATCTCACTGGGCTTGGAAGAACACCCCAACACCAGAAGCACAAAACCAAGTGAAAAAAGCAACTTCTTCATACGTTTTCTCCTCCTTATCAAAAGATTTCTTGTGTTATTATAAGCAAGAGAAATCATTTTTGCAAACAAGAAACATATCCGTAGAAAATACGTACTATAATATTAGTTTTCTGTCTTTGTGAATGGTGTACAATTTTAGTAGCTATTACCCTGTTTCAGCAAACCATCCCCTGCCATCCTATCTCTCAACAAAAAAACCTCACTACTTACAATAGAAAAAAATAAACTTCACTCCTTGGGAAAAAAGAATCCTTTCCTTCCACTTCAAACATGGTTATAGACAAAAATATCACAACGTACGTCTGGGAAGATGCCAATCATACAGTATTGCCAACACCCTCCCCACAAAGATGAAACAAACCACAATCAACAAGATGAAAAGATGAGAGACACCCAAACGAAAAAGAAGATAATACAACATCGAACCAACAATACAAAAAGAAGCATAAATCTCCTCTTTCAGCACAGAAGGAATTTCTCTCACCAAAATATCACGAAGCATGCCCCCCACAATCCCCGTTGATGTTCCCATAATCACCACACCCAGAATACCCAGCGAAGCCTTCAGTCCCTTTTCCGCACCCACAACGGTAAAAACCGCAAGCCCCAGCGCATCAAAATACCTCACCCAGGCAGTCATGTTTTCTATCTTTTTTCCCAAAAAATAGGTAACTACAGAAGCCAGAATCGCATACACAAGATCTCTCTCATGGAGAAGAGCCCCCGGAATCTGATTGAGAAGCATATCCCGAACTATTCCTCCACCAAGGGCTGTTAAGATACCCAGAACAACCACCCCAAAAATATCTAACGAATACTTCATGCCCTTTATAGCCCCGGAAATCGCGAATGCTACAATACCCACTATATTGAGAAGAAAAAGCACATGGTCCATACACACCTCTTCTTTTATTTTTATTATACCATAAAAACTTTTCTTTTGCACATCTTTTTCTTTTGAAAACCATATCAAAGATTGCTCCACATAGCAACTGAAACATTCTTTTCCCATTTCCTATGGAACCCAAAAGGCTTCTGTTCTGATACTTTTATCCTGCTTCTGCCAGACAAGGAGAAAAATAAAAAATGTTCTCACACCTAAAAACTTGATTTTATTCTCTTTTTGTTCTATAATACTGTTATCCTCTGCATATAAAATAAATAAAAAGGAAAACACATGGATCCTGTTCTTCAGACCCTTCTCAGACACCAGGGCGAATTTGTATCCGGTATGCACATATCAGAAGAGGTGGGACTTTCCCGAACTGCTGTCTGGAAACATGTCCAGAGTCTGATTGAAGAAGGATATGGTATAGATTGTCTCAAAAAAAAAGGATACCGGCTCCATACCGTACCTGAAAACCGCTGGATAGTAGAAAAGCTTTCCATCCTTTGCCATTATCCTGTCGAGTGGTTCTACAAACCAGAGGTAGATTCAACCAACCTCTGGGCAAAAGAAGTTATGGTACGTTATGAAAAACCTTCTGTCTTTTTTACTGACAAACAGTATGCTGGACGTGGACGCCTTGGCCGTCAATGGGAATCTGAAACAGGAAAAGATATTGCCTTTTCGCTGGCCATTACCCTCAATACGGATGTCTGTCATTACTATCAGTACACTATTATGATGGCTCTCTCCGTATATCGTGTTCTCTATCCGCTGGTCAACACCACCATTCATATCAAGTGGCCCAATGATATTTATATTCAGGGCAAAAAGGTTTGTGGTATTCTCTCTGAAATGCTCACTGAAGAAAATCGCCTCCGTACCCTCATTCTGGGAGTTGGTATCAATGTGAATTCCACTCCCTCTCTCCCTCATGCTCTTTCTCTCAAGTCTTTGACAGGCAAAGAGTTCGATAGACATATTATCCTCTCTGAAATCCTCAATGGATTTTTTGATCTTCTTCACCACTATGGACATGGTGATTTTGTACCTATTTATGAAGCCTGGAGAAATGCCCTCATGGGACTTGGACAAAAAGTACGGATTGATACAGGCCAAAAGGTTATCGAAGGCACCTTTATCGATATCAATGAAGAAGGTATTGCTATCATTCAAACAGAACAGTCGATCGAAAAAGTCTACTCTGGAGACCTGTTTCTTTCTAAATCATGATGGGATGGGCCTATCTTTTTGCTCCTTCAGGCTGGCACGTTGAGATGGTTTCTTCTGTTCCCTCCCATCTACCCCTTTCTGGGCTAAGGATATATTATAAACCCTTCCGGATTGATCGCATTCTCCCCCTTTTTGTTGAAAAATTCTCATCCGATGATGAATTCAATGCTCTTCTTCTCCACCAAAAACGACTTTTTCCTTCTGGTGTTCATCTTCAGAGAAAATCATTCTTCCCGTCTGTTTCTCTTGATGGTTATTTTTTCCTCCGCTTTTCTTTTGATACCCATTCTTTTGTTCTTGGATTTTCCTCTCCAGATATCCAGGCTCTCATCCACCTTCTCTCTGGAAAAGCATCATTCCTCACCGAGAGAGACCTTCTTCTTGAAGAACTCGCCCACTGGTTTCAGGCCACTCTTACCCGTCCACCCTTCGATTTTGAGACCATGATTACTTCGCTTCCAGACCATCACATCCAGTGGCTCCTTAACTGGATGCTTTCCCAGAATATCGTCTCTGTAGACATGCTCGCCGCCTATATCTGGAGTTTAGATGAAAAGGGCAAACGACTGATAGACAATCTCTCTCAATCTATTCGCCAACAGATAATAGAACTCATAGCAACCTACAAACGAGGAAAAACATATCGCTGGGGAGAAGAGGTAAAATATCTTCTCCATCACAACCTTTTTCGCCACACAGGATTTCTTTCTTCCCATGTAACTCTTTTGAAAACCTATGCTCAGCTTCGAAAAAAACAAACCACAGAAAATCTTCTCTTTTTCCTTTCGGAATCTGATCACTGGCATAGTTCATTTGTTCATCTTCCACTGGACATTAAACAAAGATATGTGAGTAGTATTCCCACACGCTCCATAGCAGCGTATGGAAGTTTTGTTTCAGAAGATCTTTTTCTCTCCTGGTGGCAGAATGTTCTCTCCAGAAGAGGACTTGACATTTTGCGGGAAGATCGTCTCTGGTGGCTCACTCAACCCGTTGATGAACGGGCTGAAGAAGCAATGACTTTTGTAAAACAGTGGTTTACCCTGGAAGCAAAAGAACTTGTCCAACCAGAGGAAACATCAACCGTTGTCTCTACACTCTCTTATCCATGGCAACTGGAACTCATTGCCTATGAAATCGGCATAGCTTGCTGTATATATGCCCTAAAAAGCCTTGAAATTCCAGCCTCTATTCTCCCTCCTATCATGAAAAACCTACTTGAGGACATTCGAACAGGAATAATCTCCTTTCAAGGGTGGGGAGACTATCGTATTCTTCAATCTCAAAAGGATTTTCTCATATCTGTTTATGTTTTGAGACGGCTTGGCCGACTATAATATATTAAGGGGCAAACATGATTATTCCACCAGTGATAAAAGATTTACTCAATCATCTCACGGAAGGAGTTTACATCCTCGACAAGAATCGGACTATTCTCTTCTGGAATGCAGCTGCTGAAAAGATCACAGGCTTTACAGGTGAAGAGGTGATAGGCAAATCCTGCCAAGACAACATCCTTCGCCATGTAGATGAATCTGGTACTTCTCTTTGCGAAAGGGAATGCCCTATGATACAGATTCTTCAGGGAAAACCCCTCATTGAAGCAAATGTTTTTCTCCATCACAAACAGGGATACCGTCTCCCAGTACACATAAAAGGGGTACTTTTCTCTTCTTCTCTTTTTTCATCATCTTATCCCACAGAGATATATGCTATTGAACTATTCAGCCCTCTCTGGCAGGGATTTTTCATCGATACGGAAGACCTCATGAAAATGGCTCTCTACGATCCACTCACTGAAACACTCAATAGACGTGGACTGGACAATCTCTTCTATGCCCGACTTCATGAAATGCTCACCTTCAAAAAAAATATTGGGCTTCTCTTTATTGATATAGACAACTTCAAACACATCAATGATACCTACGGTCATGAAATAGGGGACAGGATTCTCTTCAACACGGCTCGCTCTCTGAAACATACCCTCCGTCCATTTGATCTTCTCTGTCGATGGGGAGGCGAAGAGTTTATTGCCGTGCTTTTTCTTGATAGGGCCATTCACCTCCAGACAGTAGCTGAACGTTATAGACAACTCATTGCTTCTCAATTCATAGAATATGAAGGAAAAGTCATCACCATCACCGCTTCAATAGGAGCAACCATCATTTCACCCCCTGAGAGTCTTGAAAATGCCATCCAAAGAGCCGATCAACTCATGTATCAAGCAAAGCACCTCGGCAAAAACAAGGTAATATACGACATCAGAGAAGGGGAGTAGGACGCACATTTCCACAGCTTTTTTCAAGAAACTCTACTATCTCAACGGGAAGTTTTGGTTTAACAAAAGCCATGGTCCCTATCTCCACCAGACTGGCTCCTGCTAGAAGAAACTCCAGAACATCTTCTCCACAAGCGACTCCTCCACTGGCAATAACAGGAATATTCACCACCTGAGCCACCCGATAGACATTGGCCAGAGCCATGGGTTTGACAGCTGGACCAGAAAAACCAGCAAATTTTCTTGCAAAGACAAAGGCTTTTTTGTTGCTATCAATAGCCATACCAAGAAAAGTATTGGAAATAGTCACCGCATGAGCTTTTGCCCTTTCTACCTCCCGAGCATTTCCAACCAGATCATGTTGAGGACTCAGTTTCACAAAAACAGGAAGAGAAGATTTTTCCATCACTTCTGAAACAATACGATAGACATCCTCTTTCCG
>JBKBIS010000320.1:0-1446 GCA_046294145.1 Brevinematales bacterium
TAACCAACAAGGATAGTATGAAAACCCTGCCTGTGGGACTTCAGGCCTTCCAGTCTACGTACGGATCTCAGTGGCATCTTGTGATGGCAGCTTCTCTCATTGTGATTTTCCCTCTCATTGTAGTCTTTATCATCGGACAACGTTATATCGTGAAGGGAATCATGATGACAGGTCTAAAATAAGAAGAAAAATAAAAAAGGTCGTCCCGATTGTGGACGGCCTTTTTTATTCTCTTTTCCCTTTTCAAAGATTATACTTTTGTTGATTTTATTCGCAAATGGTGATATAGTAATTGAAGAAAAAAACAAGGAGTATGCTATGAGATCTTTGAAAGTCGGAACAATTTTTATGATAGGAATCTTTCTGGCATGTGGAAGTCAAAATGTAAAAGCTGCCCCCACTTCTCCTGCTTACACCACCAAACAACCTGAGTGGATTACCAGAACCATTCAAGATGAGAAGTTCTTCTATGCTGTGGGATATGCTGAGGGTATCGATGTCCTCGAAAAACTCAAAGATCTGGCTCTCTCTGATGCGAAAGCCAAAATAGCCAACACCATCTTTGAACAGGCTGAAGTAGACAAACAAATCCAGTCCTATGGTATGATCAGCGAAGATTCCAAAGAAAGCCTCAAAACACAATTTCGACAATCCATCCGAAGTCGATCCGTAGCTCGGCTCACAGGGGTAGAGATTGTCCAGCACTACACGGAGGACGTGAATGAAGATGGTCTCAAATACACTCGTGTCTGGGTTCAGACCAGAATAAGTCGCTCCACTATGGAAAATGAAAGACAGCGCATCCTCTCTGAGCTGGCAAGAAAGCTTGCCCTTGTTGACGAAAATCTTCGCCGGGCAGAAAATGCCACCAAAGAAGGTCGAATTCGAGAAGCTATAGAAGCCTACCAGAAAGCCATTGTCAGTGCCACTCAGGTAGAAGAACGCAGAGATGAAATCGCTGTCTATGCTTCCTCAGCCACCTCCCTTCTTCAAAATATTCGTATTCTGGCTGTAAATATTCCTCAGACAATCGATACCGACAAAGGTGGAAAACTTACCTTTCAGGTTATTTACCTGGGGAACCAGGAACAACCTGTAGAAGCCATCCCTGTTGCCTTTACTCTACGCGGAAATACAGGTCAGTGGACACGTTCTACCCTCTCCGGAAAAAATGGTCAGGTAATCTGTGAGATTCAAAATCTCAAAAACAGTATCCCGGAGAATCGTATAACAGCCACAATAGATATGGATTTTCCAGAGCTTCTCTCCCTTGGAGATACCTACAAACCTCTGTATACTCAACTACGAGATGCTGTTAACAAATCACAAATCTCAGTTTCCTTCAAGAGCGTTTCTCTCAAAAAACAAGAACAAACCACAGCTGTTCTCTGTCTTGTGCAGGAAGGAAATGAATGGAGAACTCTCAAAGCTTTAGAAACCGCTATG
>JBKBIS010000321.1:0-1439 GCA_046294145.1 Brevinematales bacterium
GGTTCTTGGTCTCAAAGATCTGATACAGCATTATATTGACTACAGGCGTGTGGTGATTACCCGTCGTACACGTTTTGAGCTTGATAAGGCTGAGAAAAGGCTTCATATAGTTGAGGGACTTCTGATTGCCCTTGATGCTATTGATGAGGTGATTGATACTATTCGATCTTCGAAAGATACCCCAACGGCCAAAGAGGCTTTGATGAAAAAGTTCAAACTTACCGATGTTCAGGCCGAAGCCATTCTTGACATGAAACTCCAGAAACTCACTAATCTTGAGGTGCACAAACTTCAGGAGGAGAGAGATTCTCTCAAGGCACTCATTACAGAACTCAAAGAAATCCTTGAAAAACCAGCCAAACGGGATGCTATTATCGGAAAAGAACTGGATGAGATGGTAGAGGCAATAGGGGATGAGAGACGAACGAGATTTGATGCTCTTTCCACGACCAAGATTGAAGTAGAAGAACTCATCGAAGATGAGCCAATGCTTCTGATGTTGACTCGCAAGGGGTTTCTTGTTCGGGAAACAGGACGAAATTTCAAAGTGGGAACGAGAGGTTCTCGTGGCAAGAAAGGAGATATTACGGATATGAATAAGCTTGAGGCAGATGATTATATTCTTGCCACGGTGAGTGGAAATATCAAGGATTCTTATCTCTTTGTTACAGATAGTGGGAGAGTGTATTCTGTGAAAGGATATGAGATTACGGGTGCTACAGAGGGGAGAATTACGAGAACCTATATCAAAAACATAGCCCGTCTTGAGGAAATAGAAAAGAAAAATGAGCGTATCACGGCTGTTCTGGCAGTGAGTGAGTTTCGCGAAGATCAATATATTCTCTTTTTGACGAGAAAGGGTCGAATGGCCAGGATTATGCTTTCGGATTTTTCTGGGATTAGTAGAGTGGGAATTATTGGTATTAAATTAAGAGCCGGGGATCATGTTGTCAGTGCGCTGGTTACTGATGGCAGGGCAAAGCTTTTCCTTGTGAAACAAAATGCCCGTGGCTTCCGTTGTCGTGAGGATCTTTTCCCTGTGCATAACCGAGGAGTAGGAGGAGAAAAGGCTACCAGTGTGACAACGAGTGAGGAAGAACTTATGGGTATGGCTATAGCGGATGAAAACCTTGATGTGATCTTTGTATCCAGAGATGGTCGTGGAAAACGGGTGAATCCTTCTGAGTTTTCGGAACTTGTCAATAGAGGTGGCAAAGGTTTCAAGCTTGTTGAGCTTGGTAAAAATCGCACATTGGCAGGATTTACTGTGGTTGAGAAACAAGACAGGGTGATGATTATTACCAGACAGGGGAGCAGGGTTGTTTTTCCTGAAGGAGAGGTGTCCACCAATCTTTTGAAATTGATAGATCTTCGTCCGGGAGATGAAGTGATTAGTGTGACGAGTATTCCGGGAGGAGAAGAATGAGACCAAAAGCGGT
>JBKBIS010000322.1:0-1436 GCA_046294145.1 Brevinematales bacterium
CCCACATGATGACCATACGTATCATTGATATGTTTAAAATTATCAATATCCAGAACTGCCAGAGAAAAAGGCTGTTCACGCCTTTTTGAGAGAGAAAACATCTTCTCGGCCATCAGAACAAACTGTCTTTTATTGAGAAGTCCTGTCAATGGATCTGTAATTGACTGTTGACGAAGATTCCAAAGCAGCAACACTCGAGAAAAGGCTATATTTAACAAGGGAATACTTTTTTGAAGTCTTTTTGCCTCACGATACGTAAAGAGAAATTTATTATCTGCTTCAAAAACAACCAACCCCGCTATCTCCTTGTCATAAATAGGAATCACAAGGTAATTGTATTTTCTCTGTCGCTGATGCTGAAAACGCTGGAAAAGAGAAAGTGTTGCCAAAGACGTATCCGAAGTTGAAGCCAGAATATTGGTTACAAAAATATTTTTTGTGAGAGAAAAACACTGAAGAAGAAACTGATACATCTCCAGACGAGTCATAGAAGAAAAAAAATGGTACACCCTTCCAATCTTCACCTGAGAAGGATAAAGAACACGAAGCTGGGATTCCTCTGCAATAGCCACGACTGAAGCTGCTATAGGTATTTTGAGCACCCTTTGCATAAGTGAAAGAATCTCAGAAAGAATATAACCTATATCCTCACTGGCATTGATGGCTGTTAAAATAAGCCTTTGATTCTCATGACGTTTACGAAGATCAATATAAGAAAGTAAAAGTACCCCATTCAAAAAAAGAAGTACTACCACTAGAAAAGACAAAACTATAACCATACAGGCATCCATTACCCCTCGTAATGCTCTCGTTCAGGCAAACCTCTCTGAGCCAACAGCATGGTTACATACTGATCAATTTTTTCTAAGTTTTCATTTGAGACTTCTTCAAACTTTATACCAAGGAGAGTACCATTTACCGAACACACAATACCCCAGATATCAACTTCCTGAGCACTCACACCCTCAAGACGGAAACGAATACGCAAAAGATCTCCTGTCACGAATATCTGTTTAACTTCCATCGCAAGCCCGCCTGTCGAAATATCAACAATGGTTCCTTCTCCCTCACATCCCTTGTAGCTATAGACAGCCTTGATATTAACGCGAATACGCGTCGGACGAAGCGGCATATTTCCCTCCTTGCTGCTTTTAGAAAACACTCTCTTCTCCTTCTGTTTCTGTCTCACTCGAAGGAAACAATTCCATCTCTGGAGAGGTTTCCTTTCCTTCTGCCAATGCCTTGAGATTTTTTACTTCATATACCTTCCGTTCTAACCTGCTCAGTCGCTCACTCAACTCCGCATAGAGACTCATACCCCTCGCACAAAGATCAATAGCATTCTCAAGCATTTTAATTGCAGCAAGAAATTGGGAGGAAAGTGTTTGTTTTAATTCCTGAAACATAATTTGCTTCTTTCTGTTTTTGATTATTTA
>JBKBIS010000323.1:0-1434 GCA_046294145.1 Brevinematales bacterium
CATGAATAAACTGAAGGAGTGCCATCTGAGCCGTTGCATCTTGCATGGCCACACGATCAGGCTGAAACTCAGCGTATGATTTTCCCCTCTCATAGAGTCTTATATCTGTTTTTTCAAAGAGATGATTGTAGAGAATTTTTTCAGTAAGTGTTAAAGAACGACCGAGTATTTTTCTTGCTTTTTCAACAGTTTGCGGGTAGTGTTCATAACAACGTTGAATAATCTCCCTGTGATATACCATGGTACACTCCTTGGTTAATCTTTTGATAGAGGTTTCATCGTGGGGAAAAGAATAGTATCCCGAATGGAATTGGTATCAATAAAAATCATAGCCAATCGATCAATCCCAATCCCCATCCCACCTGTCGGGGGCATCCCATACTCAAGAGCCGTCACATAATCCTCATCCATATACATCGCCTCATCATCTCCTTGAGTTTTCCGTTTCACCTGTTCCAGAAACCGCTGTTTCTGGACAAAGGGATCATTCAGCTCAGAAAAGGCATTCCCAAGTTCACGGCCAAAAGCATAGGGTTCAAAACGTTCCACAAACTCTGGATCGTCCTCTTTGTATTTGGCAAGGGGTGAAATCTCTGCCGGATACTCATAGATGATAACCGGCTCTATGAGATTTGGTTCAACTTTCTCTTCAAAAATGAGATTGAGAATTTCCCATTTACCCATGTAGGCATCAATTTCTTCTATACCTGCCCTCTCTGCTGCCCTGACAGCATCCTCCCTCGTTTTGATCAGAGAAACATCCACACCAGCATACTCCTTCAGGGCATCCACATAGCGAAGTTTACGCCACTTTCCAAAATCAACCTCCTGGCCCTGATAAGTGAAACAAGTATTACCCTTCAAGTAAATGGCCAATTCCTTCATAAGCGTTTCAAAAATCTCCATCATGGTAGAATAATCAGCATAGGCTTGATAAAGCTCAAGCATGGTAAATTCAGGGTTATGTCGGGTATCTATACCCTCATTTCTGAAATTGCGATTAAGTTCAAATACCCTGTCAAACCCACCAACAATAAGTCGTTTCAAAAAAAGTTCCGGTGCAATACGAAGATACAGATCCATATCCAGGGCATTGTGGTGAGTGATAAAGGGACGAGCCGATGCCCCACCCGGAATAACCTGCATCATCGGGGTTTCTACCTCAAGAAAACCACGATTTTCTAAAAATCGGCGAATATATTGAATCATCCGAAAGCGAATCATGAAATCCTGCTTCACCTTTTCATTCACAATAAGATCCAGATAACGTTGACGATAACGCACCTCTACATCAGTAAGTCCATGAAATTTCTCAGGAAGACCCAAAAGCGCCTTGGCCAATAACACAAACCCTTTAACCAGAACAGTTATCTCTCCCTTGTGAGTACGAAAAACATCGCCTTCCACACCAATAATGTCCCCCACATCCAGAAG
>JBKBIS010000324.1:0-1428 GCA_046294145.1 Brevinematales bacterium
CGGTGGGCTCGTCAAAGGTTTCTTCCTCGCAATGAAGGACACAAAAAAGGCTACGAGGTTCTCAAAGCTATAATTGAGTTTAATGAAAACCTCAAAATTCCTTATATCAGTGCCTATGCCTTCTCAACAGAAAACTGGCATCGTCCCCCTGAAGAAGTGGAATTTCTCATGACTATGGCCGGGCGTGTTATCGAAGAATATGTAGATTCCATGCGAGAAAAAAACATCCGTTTCTGCTACACCGGTACTTTTGATGGTCTTTCCCAAGACCTCATACAGAAATTTGAACACGCGATCGAAAGCACAAAGGATGGCAAGTATGTGTTCAATATTGTCTTCAACTACGGTGGAAAAAGAGAAATTGTTGATGCAGCCAGAAAATTGATAAAAGCTATCCAGAATGGCCAGTTTTCTCTTGAAAACCTTTCAGAAATAACCTTTGAGCAGTTTCTTTATTCTCCTGACATACCACCAGTTGACCTCTTGATACGTACCAGTGGCGAACAACGTATCAGTAACTTTCTTCTCTGGCAAAACGCTTATGCTGAATTATATTTTTCCTCAAAATTATGGCCAGATTTTCGTCCTAAAGATTTTTGTGCTGCCTTATTTGACTATCAAAAACGAAAGCGACGTTTCGGAAGAATTGATCCAAAGGAGTAGTCTATGCGTGAAAGACTGATTGTTGCCCTTGTGCTTGTACCTATTGGGGCTTTTTTTGTTTTCACCAGTTTCTGGAACAATTTTCTCTTCTTTCTTGCATTTCTTTCAGTGGCTTTACTTATCAACTACGAGGTCTCCTCTCTTTTAGAAAAGAGAGGATTTCATTTCTATCTCTGGACAAACTCTCTCTTCGTCACGATGAGTAATCTCTCTTATTATCTTTTCAGTCTTCAGATTTATGATATCGGATATTTCTATGTAATTCAAATCCTTTTACTCACTGTCTTTTTTCTTATCCTCTTTTTGTCAGAATCATTCCAGGGATCTTTTGAGGCATCTACAACCAATGTAGGGATGTCTCTTGTTATGTACATTCTCACTGCTATCTTTTTCCCTTTTTTGATTCTTGTCAAAGCACAGGATAGAACGGGATGGATGCTCTTTTTAGCCCTTTTTCTCACCTGGATAGGTGATGCAGGCGGTTTTTTTGTAGGAAAACTCTTTGGTAAACACAAACTCTCCTTTCTTTCGAGTCCCAACAAGACTATTGAAGGATATATCGGAGTATTCGGCATTACTCTTCTTTTTGCTGTGATTTGCTTCTTTTTACAAAAGTGGTTTCATACTCCTACCAATTTCTCTTTGGCTCAATTTATCTTCATAGGTTTTTTCATCGCTCTTTCCGGAAGTATAGGAGATCTGGCAGAATCCACTATCAAACGATGGTCTCGCTCCAAAGATTCAGGAAACCTTCTTCCAGGTCAT
>JBKBIS010000325.1:0-1421 GCA_046294145.1 Brevinematales bacterium
CATAGCAATCGCTATGTTCAATGTGCCAGATTTTTCCAGTATCCCTCATACGCAGAATTGGCTGCCAAGAAACTCGCCAAACTTTACCAAGATACTTCTATTGATGTTGTTATCGGAGGAGCCTTTGGAGGAATCACTATTGCCTATGAACTTGCCCGTGTCTTTGGAGTGCGTGGGCTTTTCTGTGAAAGAGTTGAAGGCGTCTTCCAACTTCGTCGTGGTTTTGAAATCAAATCAGGTGAAAAGGTACTCATTGCCGAGGATGTGGTTACAACAGGAAAATCTATAGACGAGGTCGCCCACCTCATCAAACAGCACGGTGGGGAAGTAGTGGGAGTAGCCAGCCTTGTAGACAGACACATGCCCGATCCAGAAAAACTCCCCTATCGATTTGAGTGGCTTCACTCAGTACAGGCAGAAGCGTACGATCCAGCTAGCTGTCCCCTCTGTTTAGAAGGAAAAGAACCCGCCATAAAACCAGGTAGTCGGGGTTTGAAATGAAAACTGAATTGATTGTTGCTTTAGATCTCCCATCTCGACAAGAGGCTTTAGAGATTGTAGAAAAACTCTCTCCACTCGTTAGCTGGTACAAAGTGGGAAGTATTTTGTTTACCAGAGAAGGAGAAACCTTGATCAAGACTATCAAGGACAAAGGATGCAAGGTATTTCTGGATCTTAAGTTTTTCGATATTCCTAATACAGTGAAGGGGGTGTGCGAGGTTGTAGCCAGGATGGGCGTTGATATGTTTACCCTCCATATGCTCGGCGGACGAGAAATGGTAAGAGCCGCCATTGAGGGCATTGCTCCGTTTTCCCAAAAACCACTTGCTCTTGGGGTAACTATTCTCACCAGCATGAATGAGACTACTTTGCATGAAGATTTGAAAATACAGGAAACTATAGAAAACACTGTCTCTCATCTTGTCAAGATGGGTCTTGAAACAGGCATACAGGGATTTGTCTGTTCTCCACACGAACTCGTTGCTCTTCGCTGCTGGGTGCCGCAAAACACCATCTTTGTTACACCGGGCATCAGACTCCCCGATGAATCTACAGGGGACCAGAAAAGAGTCATGACTCCAAAAGAGGCCCATCAAAATGGTGCCAACTACATAGTGATGGGTCGCTCTGTATATAGATCTTCTCAGCCGCTCCGAACAGTAGAACGTATTTTGTCCGATATAGAATCATAAAAGGAGAGATTATGGCTCGTCTTGTTTTTGAAATTGGTGTGGAAGAAATACCACACGAAATTCTTCTCGATACATTTCATCAACTCCAAACAGAAGCAACCAGACTCTTTAGAGAAAATGGACTTGTTTTTAAAGAAATCAAAGCAACAGGTACTCCACGACGGCTTGTTCTCCTTGCTGAGGGAGTTGAACCCAGAACCATCACAAGAAAGGTAGAAAAAAAGGGCC
>JBKBIS010000326.1:0-1420 GCA_046294145.1 Brevinematales bacterium
GAAAAAGATTCTTGAACCACCAGTGACGATAGATGGTGACATTTCCTATGCTTTCTATTTTTTTATATTTTTTTATTTTTTTAGTAACAATGGGTTTATAGGTTGAGACAGATACTCGGTAGTGAGGGTATTTCTGGAAAGCGTTTACAATATCACTCATGTGGGTTTCGACACCACCTACATCTGGGGGGAAGGTGGGAGAGAGAAGAAGGATATGCTCTGGTTTTTGTTCCATTTTAATCCTCGTGTTTTTTTGTTTTCTGGGTCAGAAAAACTATACCAACCAGAAATCGCAAAACATACATTCCTATGGTGAGAAAAGGATGGGCAATCAAATATTTCCATTTCCCTCCTTCGATAAAAACCATAACATATCGATACCAGAAACCAAATTGCTTTTTGAGATCTGGATCATTTTTGCCCCATTTCTGGATATAAAGAGAGAAATTTTGGGTATAGTAAGTCTTTTTTTTAAGGTAACGGAAAAGCGAAAACTCTGATTCATTGTGATAAATACAACAGAAAGCATAGGGGGGAGAAATACCTTTCTCTCGGATGAAATCCCATAAAGGAAAATCTATTGAAAGATCTTCTTGAGTGTGTAAAAGATCAATGTTTCCTTCTTGTTTTATTTTTTTGTCCAGATCCCAATCTTCAGGACCTGAAAAGTTTTCATCGAATCCCCCCACCTTTTTGAACACATCTTGTCGGAAAAACCTTGCCCCATCAATCACTGTTCCATCGTAAAAACGTCGCTCAAATCTTCGTACTTTTGACCAGTAGGATGTTCCTAAAATAATTTCTGGAATATGGAGAGCTACAGGATTTCTATTTTCCATCCATGTTACACACGCAGAAACAAGAGAGGGAGAAAGAATCATATCCGCGTCTATATACATGACATATTTTCCACGAGCTTTCTCTATCATGCCATAATTCCGCTGGGCAGAACGCTCAGGCCCTTTCATATACACATTTTCTGTATAGGTTTTAGCGATTTCTGCTGTCCTGTCTGAAGAATGATTATCTACTACAATCATCTCGATATGAGGATAGGTTTGGTTTTTGATACTTTGAAGACATTTGGCTATGTGTTTTTCTTCGTTTTTGGTGGTAACCACCACAGAGACAAGGGGAAATTCATTCATAGGTTGTCTCCGTCTGAGAGTTTGTTTTCTGAAATATAAAAATCAACGTTTCCTGGTCGTAAATCTTAATGAAGGGGTACAAGATTCGAAAAAGCCATTTTGTGAAAAAGGAACTTTTCTCTAAAGACCACCAGAGGTCAAGGGGATATTCCCACCAGGGAGAAAAACTTTTTAGAAGAGAGAGGGGCAGGTTCTTAATGAGTGTGTCTATGCTGCGTCTGGTAGGTAACCATACATGGCGAGGAATATCAAGGTGGAACCAATTTTCTTTA
>JBKBIS010000327.1:0-1374 GCA_046294145.1 Brevinematales bacterium
CTCAAACACAGCACTCTCGAACACAACAGGCTCAAACACAGCACGCTCAAACACAGCACTCTCAAACACAACAGGCTCAAACACAGCACTCTCGAACACAACAAACACAACAGGCTCAAACACAACTCGTGGCCTCTGCTTCAAAACCTCTGCCCATGTCTGTTCCAGAGGGGTATTTGTGCCTTGAGGCCTCGTGCCAGTATTCTCTTCGTGCTTTTGGTTCTGCGACAGTCTCGGATATGCGACAGGCGAAGGGATGGGTAGAGATGGGTGGAAAAAGATATGTCTATATTGAAAAAGAAAGAGAGGAGCGTTCAGGTGAGTAAAAGCGTTCCATTCGACATGTGCCAAGCCTTCGATTTTGCACTGGGCGGAAGCATAGGAGGCCTCTCCTTTTCTGCCCAGAGAGAGGCAGAAAATGAGAGGAGACGACCGAACGGAGTGAGGTCGTTCGTGGGCTTTTGGCTTCAATCGTTGGGTCTGGTAGGGGCTTACATTTTTTTCTGGGCTTGTAGTAATATAGAATAATGTCAACAAGCGTTGAAATAGATGGGGGTATGATATGAAAACAATGACAATTGAGGAGTTTCAGGAGTTGGAACTTCGGAAGAGGTTGAGAAGAATGAAAAAATGCCTGAAAAGTTTCGTGAAGGTCGTGGAGCATGTGAGAGCTTCTGAAAAAATAGATATAGATTATATTGCCATCACGCTGACATATCGCGATATTGGTGAGTATCAAAGTAGTGATATCCGTTCATATATGAATGCCCTTTCGATGTGGTGTCGGAGGAACGATGTCAAAATATATGGATATGCATGGGTTCTAGAGTTTCAGCGAAGGGGGGTCGCTCATTATCACGTTTTACTCGCTGTTCCACGTGGAACAAAAGTCCCAAAACCTGATATGTCGTATTGGCCTGCTGGGATGTCACAAGTGAAGAGGCTCAATAGGGTTGGAGCTGGGTATTTGGCCAAGTATATGTCGAAAATGGATGTGGAAGACTATCGGGCTATTCAGACCTTTCTTCAACAGAGAGGTGTGACAAAACTCCGTCTCTGGGCGGTTGTCATGCGGGATCATGATATGAAAGAGTTCTATCGTGCTACGAAAATTCCTGCATGGCTCGAAAAACTGAATGTATATCTCTTCCAGAAGCCATATGTATACGATACCAAAAAGTCCAAATGGTGTATTGAAGGGGTAGTCATTTCTGGGCGGTTGGAGTTCATCAATGGGGTTGTGGTGATATCCTCTTGGGTTGAATATCGCGGGAAAAGATGCTCTCTTGATGAAGTGTTTGATGAAGTGAATGCGTTGATTGAGAGTTTATGATTTTTTTTTTTAATGCAGGTATAAAAAAAAATAATAGAAAG
>JBKBIS010000328.1:0-1373 GCA_046294145.1 Brevinematales bacterium
GATTCCTATGCAATACTTGTCGTTTGTATTGACTTTTCTGAAAGAAAAAGTTATATTATTGTGTCAAATATAGCGAAGATAATGAGGGTAAAAAATTTGTAAAATAAAAGAGAAAGCCTGGTGAGAAAAAGCTGATAGAGTATGAGGTATATGCAGGAGATAAGATAAAAAAGTTTTGAAAAGATGCTGGTTTTAGGGAAAAGACTATCACTTTTCTATTGAGGAAAGAAAGGGGAAATGTATGAAAGAGATGAAATACCATGTGGAAGGTATGCATTGTGCCAGTTGTGCCCAGAATGTCAAGAGGGCACTGGAAAAGGTTGATGGAGTTAAAGCCGTCATTGTGGATCTGGGTACAAAAACAGCGCGTCTTTCCGTGACACGGGAGATTCCTTTTTCTACATTGGCTGAAGTAGTGAAAAAGGCTGGATATGAGCTTATTGCTGGAAAGGAAAAAGAGGAACTCTCTCTGATGAGGGAGAAAAGGCGATTGATTCTTTCATGGGTTTTTACCATTCCTCTTGTGGTGAAAATGTTTTTTTCTATGATTTTTCACCAGGATTTTTTGCCACCAATGGTGAGTATGGGAATTGATCTTATGGGGAGTGGATTGGTTATCTTTGTTTTTGGTTTTCCAGTGATTCGCAATACCTTTCTGTCTTTTAAAAACTTGGCTTTTACCATGGATTCTTTGATTGGTATTGGAGCTATGGCTTCTTTTTTGACGGGGGTTTTGCGATTTTTTGATATTAAGATAGAGGATTTTTCTATTATCGGGGCGATGATTGTGGCTATCAATCATATTGGGAACTATATCAAAGAAGTATCCACCGGTAAAGCAGGCGAGGCTATACGAAAACTTGTTGAACTTGGAGCAAAAGAAGCTCACCTTGTGATAAATGAGGAAATTCGTGATGTGGCGATTGTGGATCTGAAGAGAGGGGATATAGTGCTGGTGAAACCTGGTGAAAAAATTCCTTCTGATGGGATTATTGTAGAGGGTAATTCCACTCTTGATGAATCGATGATAAGTGGTGAAGCTTTGCCTGTGGCTAGGAGTACAGGAGAGAGAGTTATTGGTGCTACAGTGAACCTTGATAGTGTCATAAAAGTGAGAATAGAAAAGGTAGGGGAAGAGACGTTTCTTTCGCAGGTTATCAAAATGGTAGAAAATGCTGCGGTGTCAAGGGTTCCTATTCAGCAATTGGCTGATAAGGTAACATCTCTCTTTGTTCCTGCTATTCTTGGACTTGCTGCTTTGACTTTTGTGATCTGGTTGGTTTTTCCAGAGGCAATGATGTCTTTTCAGAAGATTTTTCCTGGCAGGTCGTGGGGGATGATGTGTTTTCTAAAGCCTTGTTCGCAGCTATTGC
>JBKBIS010000329.1:0-1370 GCA_046294145.1 Brevinematales bacterium
GGCTGACGTATGACAGCATAGGTATATTTTCTGATTATCATGAGACACCCTCTTTTCTACTCGTCTTTTGGCAAAAAACGTCTGATAAATTCTGAAAAAGACTCTGGCACTTCCTCGACCCGCTTTCGAAACTGTTTTGCAAGATGAGGAAATGCATAAAGAGGCTGAAAAAGATGACGAAAATACTGCTGTGTCTCACGGACAGAAAGCGAAGGAAAAGAAAACTTCTCAGAAAGTTGCATCAGATTCTCTTTCAGGTGCGCTATCCAGCGAGCATATCTCTGATACATACGGGCCGAAAACCAGAAATCCACAAGAAGGTACATACTTAACCACCCCGTGAGAAGCCACCGCCACTGAAGAGAAAGCCTATCAAGAAGAGAAAGCAGAAGAGGTTGTATCCACAAAACCACCATAATAGCCATTATACTCCAGAGAATACTGAAAAGAAGACAAATCCTCCCATGCAAGTGAAAGGAAAGATGACTATAATCCCAGAGTTTAAGATGAAACAATCTCTCCGTAAACCAACCTGCCACATACTCTACCACAGAAGGAAGAAGAAGAATAACCACCCATGCCCATACACCCCACCGATCAAAAGGCAAAAGAATGGTCACTATATAGATCCCCAGACCGCCAAAACCATATACCGGCACAAAAGGCCCCTGAAGAAAACCCGGATTCACCAGCTTTCTCTGCTGAATAGAACGAAAAACAGTTTCAACTATCCATCCCCCAAAAGCCATAGCAGAAAAATAGAGAACAATCTGTGAAAATACCTCCATAAAAACTTCCTCACCCATTTTCTATAATAATACCACAAAAAATGCTTTCAGACAAGTTTTTTCAAAAAACAAGGCCTGTCTCCTGACAGGCCTTGTTTTCTATAGATGTTTTTCTCTTACTTTGTGTCTATCACCATGGGAGGAATCTTAAACACCTGTCCTGGATAGATAAGATCAGGATCCTTGATCTGATACTTGTTAGCCCGCCAGATCATAGGCCAGAGCCAATAACGTTTATCATACATATATCCGGCAATCTTCCACAGACAATCTCTATTGGCAGGATTAAGTTTTACGGTATATGTCGTTGCTTCTTCCATAGCCAGAAGCATATCTGCAAGCCGAATAGCCTCACGAGCATAATCAATTGCATCAAGATATTCTTCACGAGCGTAAGCATCCTCAGCCAATTTGATGTACTTTTCTACAAGAACATCACTTACCTCTTCCGTACTTTCTTCACCCGCGGCAAGATACACAAACCCAGAATCCAGCAGATAACTACTTCCCGAAGATCTCCGCTTTCTCAGTTCCTCAAGTTTCTTCTTGGCCTCATCAATATACTGTTCGGCTTTTTGCTTC
>JBKBIS010000032.1:0-10789 GCA_046294145.1 Brevinematales bacterium
CCCAGAGTTGCCGCAAACCCGTGTACTGCTCCAAGCCCGGCATTCGCAAGGACTATTCCCCCTGCTGTACTCGCCATCAAAAGTCTCTCCCTTGCCGTCGTATCATTGCCATCTTCCTTGAGCCTCAAAAGCCCCTCCACAATTTCACCAAGAGAAATATCGGCTAACGCAAATGCCCATGGATGAAACTTCCTGGTAACAGCTGCTTCCAGAAGATGCGTGAAGGCATCAAAAGCAGTATTCACAGTTACCTCCCAGGGAGTAGAAAAAGTCAACACAGGATCAAGAAATACTGCCCTAGCCCACAAACTCTCATGACGAAGCGAACGCTTCACTCTCTTTTCAGGTACAATAATAACAGCATTCTTGGTTACCTCTGAACCAGTTCCTGCTGTAGTAGGAACCCCAATCCACGGAAGCGAAGAATAGACAAGCTGTTTACTCCCCACTTCCTCAAGATAATCAAGCACACTCCCATCATGAACAAGCATAGCAGCCGCAGCTTTGGTGGTATCAAGCACCGACCCACCACCAATAGCCACAAGTCCATCGGGTTGCCATTTTTTTAAAGAAGTGACAAGAGTATCGACTACCTCAACGGTGGGTTCACCACCACTTACCACAAAAGCCTCTACCTCAAGTCCAGCCTGAGAGGCTTTCTCCTTCCATAAAGACCACACACCCTCAAAAAAATGTCTCCCACAACAAATAGCCCAACGTTTTCCCCCAGAGGCAAGATAATTGACCAGCGAAGAAAACAGACATCCCTGACCAAAAAAAATCGGAGGAGTATACCACTGCCAACTATTCATATCTTACTCACCCCAAAGTCTGAATAAACGCAAGAAAAATAAGAGGCTTTTCTCCACTATTGCGAATAGCATGACTTTCATGGGGACCGGTGATGACTACATCACCAGCATGCACTTTTGTTATTTTCCCCTGTTCTTTAACCTCACCTTCACCACTGAGAATCACATAGTACTCTACCTCATTCTCATGCATGTGCTCCCCAATACTTGCCCCCACAGGAATCTCTATACGCGCCACCAACCTCGCCTGAAAGAGCCTCTCTGAGGGAACAAGATGGGTGAGGGAAACAACTCCCTCACCACCTCGCATATGCTCTCTTTTTTCTGTTTTTTGGTCTGATTCCCAATAGATCATTGATTTCTCCTACTTCTTGATGAGAATAAACTCCACACGACGATTCTTACGTCTTCCTTCCTCCGTACCATTGTCTGCAATAGGATACTGGAAACCAAATCCTTTTGTAGTCATACGCCGGGCGGGAATACCCTTCTTCACAAGATAATCCTTGACTGCCATAGCACGCTGCAAAGAAAGCTCCAAATTTCTCTGTTCACTTCCAATGTTGTCCGTATGACCATGAACCTCAATTTCGTAGGCACTGTATTTTTTGAGAATCTGAGCCAAACGATCAAGAATAGGCATTTTGGCACTTTTGAGTGTAGCTTTACCAAACTCAAACTCAATGCTATTGATACGAATTCGAAGACCAAGCTCTGTCTGTTCCACCAAAATATCTACTGGAATCACACCCACATTGGTTATAAGGGTATTTCCAAGACTATCTTCAACCGTCATCTTCACAATATAATCCTGAGCTGATTCAACCAGCTCACCATTATCTGAACGTCCATCCCATCGAATGGTAGGAGCCGGATTTCCCTCTCCACGGAACACTTTAAAGGGCTTTTTATCAGGATCAAGAATCACCATCTCCCAGCGTTTCACATTCTGCGGATCATCCGTGAGAAGATGAATATACAGGGTATCATTTTCCCCATCATTATCAGGAGAGAAAAGGGGCGGATCAAATTCAAAATTCACCACAGGAGGAGTACTATCCACCACCACCGAAAGCTGTGCCACTGGTGTCTGCCCACTCTCATACACCAGTTTCAATTGGAAGGTATAATTCCCATCAGGCACAATTTTTTTCTGTTTGTCATTACCATCCCAAACAAAAGAAGATGGAACAGGACCACTTCCTTCCCAGCGCATTATCTCTTCACCCAGCTTATTGATAACAGAAGCCGTCCACTTTTCAATACCCTGTTGTTCTGAAACCACAGGCTGGAAGTTTACAACCTGATTTTTTGCTACTGAAAATGCCTGTTTATCCACATTGACAAAAAGAGACTGTTTCTGTGTCGTAAGAATAATTCCCTTGGCTGACAAAACTGTTTTATTTCCTGCTCTGTCTTCTCCATACAACAAATAATCATAAGAGCCATCAGGCAATAGCTGTCCCTTCGCATCCAGTCCATCCCATAGCAGAGATGGAGAAACATTAGTCTTCCAGTCCCAGGAAAGAACCACCTCCCCCTTCTGATTACGTATCTCGGCTTTCCAGCTATCCATACCTGAAACCTGCTGATCAATTCGCAGAGTATCCTTTTTCCCATCTCCATCCGGTGAAAAGATTCTATCATACAGAGCCAAACTTCCAGAGGGAGCTGTCACATCCAAAACAAGGACATTGGTTTGAGATGTCCCCTGATTGTTCACCTCATCCCATGCTGTCATCACCACAAAATACTTTCCCTCTGGAGCCAGTGTTCCCTTGTCTGTGGTTCCATCCCAGACAATCTTCTCTGGAACAGGAACAGCAGATTTTTTTGCCCAGAGCTTCTTCCAGAATCGAACAAAATCAAGTCCAATATCCCGTTCTTCCTCTGACTTAAAGATTCGTACTATCTCATTGTTTTCATTGTATATTTTTACTTCCCATCTTTGCACAAGACTTTCATCTTTGATAGCCACAGGAAATTCAACCACATCCCGTGCCCCATCATAATTGGGAGAAAAATAGCATACACCATCTACCAGATCAGTAGAGGCAACCTTGAAATCTACCACAGGTGGTTTCTCGTCAATATACCCAAAAGCCACCTGAATCCCTCCCATATGCATAGCTGAAGAAGTACCGCCAAGCATCACAGGATTGTAAGAATAAAACACCTCAAAGGGAACCTCATTCACCTTGTAGGCAAAGGAAACCCCCAGCGTGTATGGCTGAACACCATTACCAAACCATCCCAGTCCATTATTTCCCAGCACAAGACCACCGCGAAGAAAAAGATGATCAACAATCGAAAAAGTTGTATACCCAATCCCATACACATTAAAAGGCCACACATCAATATTGGCTTCAACACCAGCAAGCCCCTTGATCCATCCATAATCAAGCCAGATTCCTGACAATCCCGCACGAGTTCCAATCCCAGGAAGAGGAGTATTAGAAAGAACCGCTGCAGGTTTTCCCAATCCCTTAAGTGTCAGCCCAAGCGTATTATCTTTGAAACCAATACCTTTGTCAAATGGAGCAAAACTTTTACGAAGCCTGAGAATGGCCCCAATATCTCCTCCAAAAGCTATATCCATCTGGTTCGAACCGGCACCATGCACAAGCATATAACCATCAAATCCAAAACTCAGATACCTATCAATCTGCTTGCTGAAACCCACAAAAAAACCATTCACACCACCAAACGACTCAGGACCATTGAGAAGTTTTCCTCCCACAGAAAGCACCCCCGTGGGAATAGGCATAGAAAAACTCCCATTTACAAGAGATTGCCAGGGAGAAATACCCACCTGCAAAGAAAGATTGAGACGCTGAACATTGGCCGGTGCAGCTGGATTGAGAAATAAATAACTACTTCTCTCGTCAGAAGTTACTCCAGCATATCCATTTCCTGACCCTGCCGGTGTTACACCAAGATACACCCACTGGCTTCCATCTACAATGGCAAACACCAAAACAGGCAAAAATCCCAACACCCATATCCATTTCGTCATCACTTTTATCATCTTTACCTCCCGATATTTTTTTCTTTCATTTACTCCATGCTTCTAAAACTTCTTCTCCTGATAGTACTCCTGGATAGACTGAACCTCAAGGGGCTGATGCTTCTCCGTCAGGGCTTCTATCACAGCATAGATAGCTGAAACAGTTGTCACAAGAGGAATACGACTCTGAACCGCTTGTCGACGAATATAAGCATCATCATGATGGGCCTTTGAACTCGCCAGTGTATTGAATATCATGTCTATCTGCCCATTTTTCATGAGGTCAAGGATATCCGGTCTACCCTGTCCCAACTTAAACACCATTTCACAAGGAACATAGTTTTCCTTGAGATACCTGGCCGTATTCTCTGTGGCTACTATTTTGTAGCCCATATCTACAAGATGCCTGGCCGCTTCCACCACCTTTGGCTTATCTCTATCATTAACGGTAATAAGAATTGTCCCTTTCTCCGGATAATAATCTCCTGCTGCCATCTCTGCCTTGATAAAAGCCTTTCCAAAGGTTCTATCGATTCCCATAACTTCACCGGTTGATTTCATTTCCGGTCCCAAGATCACATCCGCTTTTGGAAACTTTTGAAATGGGATCACTACTTCCTTTACAGAAATAAAATGAGGCTTCTCATAAACCGGGAGATGCAAACTCTGAATGGTATCTTTACCTATAACCACCCGGGTAGCAAGTTTAGCCCACGGTCTCCCGGTAGCCTTACTGACGAATGGCACAGTCCGGGAAGCACGCGGGTTCACTTCGAGAAAATAGAGCTCATTGTCCTTAATAGCAAACTGAACATTCATAAGCCCTTTCACTTTCAAAGCCTTTCCCACTGTCCGTGTTTGATAGATAATCTTCTCTATCATTTCACGAGAAAGATTCACAGGAGGAAGTACCATGGCTGAATCGCCAGAATGGATACCTGCTTCCTCAATATGCTGCATAATACCAGCAATCACCACATCTTCTCCATCTCCCATGGCATCCACATCTACTTCCTGAGCATCATCCAGAAACTTGTCGATAAGCACAGGCCCATCTCTCAAGACATCAGCTTCTTCCTGAAGGTAACGTTCCAGTTCCTCACGACTATACACAATAACCATCGCTCGCCCACCAAGTACATACGAAGGCCGGGCAAGAATGGGATAGCCCACCTGTTCAGCTAATTCTGCCACCTCATGAATACTTCTTGCGATAGCTGAAGGTGGTTGCTTGAAACCAAGGTTCTGAATAAGATCTCTAAAACGATCCCTATCCTCAGCGATATCTATTGCCTCACTCGAAGTCCCCAAAATAGGCACACCTGCCTTTTCCAGTAATTTAGCCAACTTGAGAGGAGTTTGTCCACCAAACTGAAGAATAACTCCAAGTGGCTTTTCCTTTTCGTAAATATTCATCACATCCTCAAAGGTAAGAGGTTCAAAATAAAGCCTGTCCGACGTATCATAGTCGGTAGACACCGTCTCAGGATTGGAATTGACCATAATACTCTCATACCCCATATCCCTCAGAGCAAAAGCCGCATGGACACAAGCATAGTCAAACTCAACTCCCTGTCCAATTCGATTGGGACCACTACCAAGAATCATCACTTTTTCACGAGAGGAAGGCCTCACCTCATCCTCATCCTCATACGTCGAATAATAATAAGGTGTCCTGGCTTCAAACTCAGCCGCACAGGTATCGACCAATTTGTATGTGGGAAGAACACCTAAAGCCTTACGTTTCTCACGAACCACCTCTTCTGTAGTTTTATACCATCGGGCTATCTGACTATCAGAAAACCCATACTGTTTCAGTTGTCTGAAATCCTCTAAAGAAAGACTCTCGACAGATCTTTCCCTATACATCTTTTCTACCTCAAGAATCTCTGCCATCTGTTTCAAGAACCAGGGATCAATAGCGGATAGTTCATAAATCCGTTCAATCGACCATCCCCGGAGCATAGCATCCTTGATATAGAGAACCCTATCAGGTCCAGGTATACGAAGCTTCTCCTCTAGAGTCGCTTCCACCTCACTCCCAGAAAGTCCTTTCTCTTCCCAACCCACCAATCCTCTCTCAAGAGAACGAAGTGCCTTTTGAAAGGCTTCTTTAAACGTACGACCAATCGACATGACCTCACCCACCGATTGCATCTGAGTACCAAGAACAGGCACAACTCCCTTAAACTTTTCAAAATTGAAACGGGGAATTTTCACAACCACATAATCCAGCGTAGGTTCAAAAGAAGCAGGTGTTTCTTTGGTAATATCATTTTGTATCTCATCAAGTGTATAACCAATAGAAAGCTTCGCAGCAATTTTGGCGATTGGGAATCCTGTGGCTTTGGAAGCAAGCGCTGAACTTCTTGAAACGCGAGGATTCATCTCGATCACCACTACTTCACCATCTTTTGGATTCACAGCAAACTGAATATTAGATCCCCCTGTTTCCACTCCAATTTCCCTGATAATGGCAATCGCGTAATCTCGAAGGCGCTGATATTCCTTGTCGGTAAGTGTCTGAGTAGGAGCCACTGTGATAGAATCTCCTGTATGCACCCCCATGGGATCAAAATTCTCAATAGCACAAATAATCACCACATTATCGTTTTTGTCACGCATCACCTCGAGTTCATACTCTTTCCAGCCAATCAGAGAACGATCTATTTGGACCTCGCTTTTCAGAGAAAGCTCCAAGCCTTTCTTGACAATGTCAACAAACTCCTCCTGATTGTAGGCAATACCACCACCTGTTCCCCCCAAAGTGTAAGCAGGACGAATAATAGCCGGAAAACCAATATGGGGAATGACTTCTATTGCCTCTTCTAGAGAATGAACCACCTGACTTACCGGCACCTTGAGTCCAATCCGCTCCATGGCCTTATTAAATTCTGCTCTATCTTCACCTTTCTTAATAGCATGATACTGAGCCCCAATCATCTCTACTCCATACTTATGAAGCACCCCGTTTTCATACAAAACAACAGCCATATTTAGTGCCGTTTGTCCCCCAAGGGTAGGTAAAAGGGCATCAGGCCTTTCTTTCTCGATGATTTTTTCCACTATCTCAGGAACAATAGGTTCAATATAGGTTCTATCAGCAATCTCTGGATCTGTCATGATAGTTGCTGGATTGGAATTGATCAATACCACTTCATATCCTTCCTCACGAAGTGCCTTGCATGCTTGAGTACCAGAATAATCAAATTCACACGCCTGTCCAATAGTGATAGGCCCAGAACCAATGACGAGAATTTTGCGAAGATCTGTACGCTTAGGCATTTCTTCCTCCATAAAAATCCAAAACTACAGTATTATAAAGCAAGCAAGACAAAAAGTCTATTCTCACGATCTCGCCAAAAAGATCTTATGTGTTTCCTCTCTCAAAGGTTTGTCTTTTCTCCAATTTCTTATTTTAATATGGGTATTTATCTCTTTTATAAAGAAAGGTTTTTTATTATCAAAAAATTCAAAATTGTTCTACATTTCTTTCAAAAGAACCTTGCCCATTGGGGGTTTGATCTCTTTTTACTTTAATTCCTCTCGTGAAACAATAGCCTCGGAGAGAGTCTGAGTTCCTGTCTGAGGAAGAATAGCTCCAACAGGTACGCCTCGAGCCAGAGTGGTGAAACGAAGGTGGTAAGAAGCCAACTTTTCACGAATATACATCACCGTAGCATCACCCTCTGTAGTAGGACTCGTAGCAAAGAAAACCTCCTGGATGCCCCCCGCAGCTACCCTTTGCACCAACTGCTCAATGCGAAGTTTAGAAGGAGTAATCCCTTGAATCGGAGAAATTACCCCTCCAAGAACATGATAAAGTCCATGATATTTTCCTGTATTTTCGATATAAAAAATATCCAAAGGAGTTTCCACCACACAAAGGATGGAAGTATCGCGCTCTTTATCTTCACAAATCGCACAACGACGCCCTGTGGCAAAATTTCCACACACCTCACAGATCTGGGTGTTTTCTCGAAGACGAACCAGCTCCTCTGCAAGACGACCTACATACTCTCTGGATTGCCCCAAAAGAAAAAGCCCCAGTCGTTCAGCTAACTTTGTTCCAATACCCGGTACACGACTCCAGATCTCAACAAAACGTCGAAAAGGGTCATTCATGCCCTATTCCTTGAAAAAATCGGCCAACCCACTATTTTTCATCTTTTGTTTTACAAGCTTGTCAATCTCTTTGGCTGCTGCCTTATGAGCTTCCTTCACACACTTCGCAAGCTCATCAGGTGTTATCTTCATAGCCTCTTCGGAAAACTCAATATTCTTCAGCCCCTTTTTACCATCAAGAGTAACTTTCACATAGCCTTTACGAGAAACACCTGTAGCTCTGAGTTCTTCCATAATTTTTTCTGCTTCTTTGGCAGCTTGTTGCATCTTGGCAAGTTCTTTAAACTGATCAAACGCTCCCATGTTTTCCTCCACTTTTATGGCTTATGGGTATTTTTTGGCATTGAAAAGATTTTCAGCATACTTCACCACATCATCAGGAGAAGTATCAGAAGAAGGCTCTTCCCCCTGAGAAGAGGAAACTTCTTCATCCTTTTTCGTCGGTGAAACCTCTTCTTGAGAAGGGGAATCTCCCTTCACTTTCTCCTTTTCAACAGAAGAAGAACCACCTCCCATTATCACTACAATCTGAACAGATATATGACACTTTTTCTCAATAAAATCAGCAATTTTGAGAGACGCCTTGGTGAGATAATCTTTCACATAATAAGCTTTTGTCTTTATGGTAAGTATTGTTCCATCCCAATCCACAGAGAGAATTTCCTTTTGCATTTGTTTGGTAATCGTAGAACCCTGGAGATATTCCCAAAAGACCTCTTTTGGTGTAGACTCAGAAGACACCTCCTCTGGAGAAGAAACTTCTGCAACAGAAGCGACAAGTGGTTTCGTCTCTGTACCAGGAACCGCTCTGGAAACTTCCTGTATAAAACGCTGTTCCGAATTTGGAGAAGAAAGCGAAACCCCAGATGTTTCAGAAGAAGAAACTCTTTCCACATGTGGAGACATATTCCTCATCGGCTTTGCCAAAGAACCACCTGACGCACTCGATGGCAAGCGTTTCAAAAGTTCATCCCTTATTTCCGAAAGGGGAATAAGATTTTTGTAATCCACCAACTGAACAAAAAGAAGTTCCGCAGCCAACCTATCATACTGGTCACTCCGAAGCCCTCGAAGAAACTCGGCCATTACCTGCATCATCCGAACAATGTCAGTGACTTCCACATGCATAAAAGAAGAAGAGAGACGCTGATATTTCTCCTCACTCATATCCACAAGTGGATCATGGAGGGGAAGTCTTTTCACCAGAAGCCCTAAACGGAGAAACTCCACCATACCCCAGACAAATCCCCTCACATCCCCAAAACACTGCATATACTCATCAATAACCCGAAGCACAGTGACAATATCACCCTCAACAATACCTTTCCAGAGGTCCTCGTAAAATCTCTCAGGAGAAATCCCAAGCACCTCTTTCACAGCAGAAACTGTCAGATTGCCACCTGTATAGATCACCACCTGGTCAAAGATACTCTCTGCGTCTCGAAGAGAACCATCCCCAGCCTCAGCCATAAGAAAAAGAGCCTCTTTCTCATACTTATAACCCTCTGTTTCACAAATCATCATCAGTTGCTGAGCAATCTTTGTAACCGGAATCTTTTTGAAAATATAATGCTGACAACGAGAACGAATAGTAGGAAGAAGCTTGTGTACCTCAGTAGTAGCCAGAATAAAAACCACATGAGAAGGGGGTTCTTCGAGTGTCTTGAGAAGGGCATTGGAGGCTTCGGTGGTCAGCATATGAACTTCATCAATGATATAGACTTTGTACTTGCCTTGGGTCGGGGCAAAATTAATCTTGTCACGCAGGTCGCGCACATCATCCACGCTGGTATTGGAAGCAGCGTCTATCTCGATCAAGTCTAAAAAACGACCATTATTGACCGCCTGACAATGCTCGCAACGATCACACGGCCGTTCCGCCGGCGCTTCGGCAAGGCAGTTGACCGCCTTTGCCAGCAGCCGGGCGGTGGTGGTTTTACCGGTACCGCGCGGGCCGGCAAACAGGTAGGCATGCCCGACTCGCTCGCTGCGGATGGCATTTTGCAGGGTCTGGACTACATGATCCTGCCCGACGACCTGATCCCAAAGACGGGGACGCCACTTTCGATACAATGCTTGAGACATGGTTACCTGCTCTTCAAGGTTTCTGGTCTTGCCCGGATTGCGCTCGTTCCAATTCTCTTTCCAATCTTAAAGGCTGAAGGTGAAAACGCTCGGACTGCGCCCCTAAATTGTACCGGAAAATTCGCCTGTTCAAGCGATCAATTTGGCTCTTCGCCCAATCCATTTCCGCCGGCCGATCGCCTGACGACAGCAGGCAGGCAAATTGGAATCGGAACCGGTATATTTCGGCTTCAATTTCTTTACGTTCTTCCAGCCACGGCAGGCTGAAACCATTTTGGCGCAACAGCGAAAACGCCATGCGCCACTCAGGGGGTTCAAGTGGATTTTCCTGCCATTGCAGCGGTTTGCCTTTGCCGGGCAGGTTATCCCATTGACCGCTTTCGATTGCCGAGCGAATTTTCTCTTCGGCGATCCACTCAAACAGGTTCATTTCTATTTTCCTTACCCAATCCAATTACGGTAAAGTATAAGTAGCCCGCAGGTTGCCCTGCCAGTCATACAACGAAACCACATCGCCGCTGCGGAAAACCGCCTGATTCGACCCCCAGTACAATTCCATGACGGTGTTATTTCCCGCCCGGCTGTACAGGCGAACTGCGCCGTTCTTGTTGAGCAGCAGGTAGGGGAACACATACGCTGCGCCGCGTCCATTGGTGAGTTTCCAGCCGGTCAGCAGCAGTTCACCTTCGCCAACCCGTCGTAGCAGCACAACCTCGTTTTGCAAATCACCTGCGCCGATGACCGTTTCAATCAAAATCAC
>JBKBIS010000330.1:0-1331 GCA_046294145.1 Brevinematales bacterium
TCAACAACAGGAAGCACTGCAATGCCAAGCTTATCTTTCAAAGCATCAGCATATCCCTGGAAAGACCAAGGTCCATTGATAAGGTAAGCAGCCTTGCCTTCTTTGAACATCTTGTCAGAAACATCATAATCAGATTCTCGAGGAATCACACCCTTTTGCTTGAGACCATAGTAGTAAGCCAGAGCCTTTTTCATTTCAGGAGTATTGAGAGTAGGTGTCTTTCCATCAGCAGCAAACACACGCCCACCAAAAGCACCAAGGAAGGTTACAAACCAGAAAGCTTCTGTCTGATTAAATACCATTGGATAGGTCTTGCCATCTTTGTACTTGGCGGTCAGAGCAATAATCTCACTCATCTTGGCAGCAGGTTTGTCCACCATACTCTTGTTGTAGAGAAGCGTCAAAGTATTTCCAACAAGAATAGGCAACCCATACACCTTGCCCTCAAGAGAAGAAGCCTCAATAGCTGCAGGAGAAAGCTTCTTCAACACACCAGCAAGCATACCATCCAGAGGCATAAGAATACCTGTCTGGACCATGGTACCAATGTTATCATTTGGCCCAAAGATCATCTCAGGACCACCACCACCGAGAGCAGCTGTTCTGAACTGCTCGCGAAGATCCTCTGTCCCATAGTGAGTGCGAACCACCTTAATGCCTGGGTTGGCTTTCATAAATTCAGCAATCAACCCATCAAACACCTTATCAATGGTATCATCATGCTGTTCCCATATATTGATGGTTACCTCTTTCTTGGCACCACCACAGGAAACCAGCATGAGACCCAAAAGAGCCACCACGCTTGCCAGAGCGACAAGCTTCTTTGAGAAACTCCTTCTCATAATCTCCTCCTTTCCAGTATTTAGGATTTTCATTTTTTATCATTATACCACGAATAGGAAAAAAGTCAATAGTTTCCTCCCTTTCTTTGCAAAAAAAATCATCGCATGAAAAGCCCCTTTTTCCCAATATCTTTCCTGTAGTGCATACCGTCAAAGTGAATCTTATTTATCTTCTCATACACCCTGCTAATAGCCCGCGAAAGAGTAGACGAAATTGCCGTCACACAGAGAACACGTCCTCCTGTTGTTATCCATTGTCCAGGGCCCACTAATTTTGTCCCTGCATGAAACACAAAACAATCAACCTCCTGAGAAAGATCTCCTGTAACAGGAACACCTTTTTTATAAGTTCCCGGATAACCCTCCGAAGCCAAAACTACGGTCACACAGTACCCAGGATAAAAATCTACCTGAAAATTTTCTAATTTTTCCTCCACTGTGGCCCATGCCAGATCAAGTACACTTGTTTTCATCAGAGGAACTACTACC
>JBKBIS010000331.1:0-1329 GCA_046294145.1 Brevinematales bacterium
CTGGAAACGTTCCAAGCTTCTTGTGCACCAGAGGAGCACACTGAAGACCGGCACGAGAAGCTATGTTGTATTCACTATCCAGAATAGTGCCAAGTTCCTGAACTCCCCCAAGGGGATGACGCAAACTCACAACCCCAATACCCTCAACAGGCCGATACCACACAAAGTCTGTCTTTTCTATTCCCTGTGCAAAACGCTGAAGAAGTCTTTGTTCATGAACCATCGCATCCTTTTTTTTCACCCAGCGAATACCTGCTAAAAGTCCAGCAATACCCGGAAGATTTGGGGTCCCGGCCTCCAACCGATACGGCATTTCCTCTGGCTGTAAAGGTTCCTCAGAACGATACCCTGTCCCTCCCACACGCCATGGACGAAGCTCCATCCCCTCCCTCACTACAAGAAAACCAGTACCCATAGGACCATACAGATGCTTATGCCCTGTTCCTGCAATCAAATCTATATTCTCCCCCTCAAGCGGCACAATCCCTGCACTCTGCGACACATCCACCAAAACAAAAGCCCCACTTTTTTCTTTCACCACCTTTGCTATTTCTTTTACCGGCAAAATGATACCTGTGACATTCGAAATATGATTCATACACACAAGCCTTACTCTCTCATCAAGATGGGGAAGAAAATCCTCCGGTGTGTAATTCTCTCCCGCCGGACAAACCACTTTCACCTCAAGAAGATTTTCTCTTTCCATCTCAAAGAGCACCCTCAGAACCGCATTGTGCTCATACACAGTGGTAAGCACCCTGTCTCCCGGCTTCACCACCCCACGAATAGCCATATTAAGAGCATCCGTGGCATTGAGTGTAAAAATCACCCAGGATGGATTTTTTCTCCCAAAAAGAGCAGCCACCTCAAGCCTTGCTTCCTCAACAAGAGCCTCTGCCTCCCTCGCCAACCTGTGTCCCCCACGCCCGGGATTAGCAGAAAACATAGTAAGGCATTGCGTGACTTTCTCTATCACTTCCGGTGGCTTAGGAAAGGTAGTAGACGCATTATCAAAATAGGTATTCATACCCGTTCTCCTCTTTTCATCTCAGAGCCCCTCCCTATCACTCACTTTACAGGTACCCGATGGTGTACTCTCTTTTTCCTCCCACACCACCACAGAAGAAATTTCTCTTTTCTGTGCACAAAGACACGCCCTATACTCCAAAAACCTCTCCCCTAAAAAGAAAGGCACAAGAAACCAATCACTTTCTGGTGAAGCTATTGTTCCATCTTGAATAACAGAAAAAGACGAAAGTTTCACCCGAATACCTATCCCTCTGGCTTTGAGATAAGCTTCCTTGGCCGTCCAGACATCATAGAAGCGAG
>JBKBIS010000332.1:0-1320 GCA_046294145.1 Brevinematales bacterium
GCCTTAAACTTTTTACCTCCTTTGATGCCACCTCCGATGTCGAAGATAACTTCCCGTAGGGTGGTACCCATCGGCACTTCGATAAGACCGGAATTATTAACCTTCCCCGTAAGCGCAAACACCTTGGTTCCCTTGGAAGTCTCTGTTCCAATGCTAGCAAACCACTTACCCCCTTTGAGAAGGATCACAGGAATACTTGCCCATGTTTCCACATTGTTAATCACAGTTGGCTTTCCCCACAGACCACTCACCGCAGGAAAGGGAGGACGAGGACGTGGCATTCCACGATTACCCTCGATAGAAGCCAGAAGGGCTGTTTCTTCACCGCAAACAAATGCTCCTGCTCCAAGCCGTATTTCGATATCAAAGTCAAAACCACTTCCCAGGATGTCTTTGCCAAGCAGT
Organism: Brevinematales bacterium; assembly: GCA_046294145.1. Classification (GTDB taxonomy): domain Bacteria; phylum Spirochaetota; class Brevinematia; order Brevinematales; family Thermospiraceae; genus Thermospira. Next base: position 406 of record JBKBIS010000332.1, read on the forward strand.
CCCATTTCTCGTGCCTGCTGGATAGCTTTTTCCAGACGCTTGATCGCAAGGGGATATTCCGCACGAATGTAGACATATCCCTGATTGGCCCCAACGGTGTATCCACAAATAGTCATGGCTTCTATGATAGAATGGGGATCTCCCTCAATGGTACTTCGGTCCATGTAAGCTCCTGGATCTCCTTCATCAGCATTACACACTACGTACTTGACATCAGACTGGACATCTTTGGTAAAGACCCATTTTCTCCAGGTGGGGAAACCAGCTCCACCACGCCCACGAAGACCAGAAATTTTGAGTTCCTCAATCACATCATCTGGCTTCATCTCAAAAAGAACCTTTTCAAGAGCCCTGTATCCATCGCGGGCGATGTACTCGTTAATATTTTCAGGATCAATCACTCCACAGTTTCGTAAAACAATACGAAATTGTTTCTGGTAGAAAGGAATATTTTCGATACGAACATTTTTTTTGCTTTCTTCATACTGATAGACAAGGTCTTTGATAGGACGTCCCTTGAGAAGATGTTCTTGAACTATACGATCGGCGTCTTCAACCTTCACATCAACATAAAAAGTCTCATCAGGAAGCACCTTTACGATGGGACCCTTTTCACAGAGACCAAAACAACCAGTCTTCACAATTTGAATTTCATTCTGAAGTCCAAGTTCTGTCATCTTTTTTTTCATGGCGTCAAAAATCACACCGGCTTTATTGGATTCACAGCCAGTTCCTCCACAAACAAGAACAAAACTTCTATATGCCATGGGCTCCTCCTACTTCATAATATCAGCAGCGGGCTTGTCCATCACATGCTCGCTGACAAGTTTTTTGTGAATCACATGGTCCTCAAGAATTTTTTTTGCCACATCAGCATTTACCTTGCCGTAGATAGTTCTGGGCATGTCAGGCATG
>JBKBIS010000333.1:0-1316 GCA_046294145.1 Brevinematales bacterium
GTACGCTTGTGGATGATTCTGGTGTGGAAGTAGAGAGGGAAAGGTATATACAGGAGAGTTTGTATACTCTTCTGGAAAAAAATCTCTATCCTGTGAAACATAGTGATGTCGTGGCGGCTTACCGGGAGATGAAGGAAACCATGGAAGAATCTCACAGGCATCTGGTGGCTTATGGTGTGTTTTCTCAGGTGAAATTTCTGGCAGATAAACTCCATGTGAATGATCATGTTCTTCTCCACAAGATGTTTGATCTCTATACCACAGCAGTTCTTCACCTGTCTCCTCGTTTTATGCCCCATGCGGTGGATGCACTTCATCTTTTGAAGGAACATGAGATCAAGACAGGGCTTATTTCCAATACAGGAGTTACCCCGGGGTTTGCTCTCAGACTCTGGCTTGCAGAGAAAAAGCTTTCTGACCATTTCCATACCATGCTTTTTTCTGATGAGGTGGGAGTTCTCAAACCCAATCCTTTGATTTTTGAGATTATGGCTTTTCGCATGGGACTTTCTCCGGAAGAGATTCTTTTTGTTGGAGATACCAGGACAATTGATTATGAAGGTGCTCTGGCAGCACATTTTCAGGCCCATTTGTTTAAGCCAAAAGAAGAAAATCTTTATGAGCTTATGGTGCGTTATTTGGATATAGGATAATAGATAGGGAGAGATGCCCATGAAGGATACACTACAAAAGATCTTAGAAGAGGCACGGCAGAGTTTGCAGGCCGTGAGTGATGAGAAAACCCTTGAGGAACTTCGGGTGAAATACCTGGGGAAAAAGGGTGTGATCAAAGAATTTTTGGGACAGCTTGGCTCACTTGAGATTGAGATGAGAAAGGAGTTGGGGCGAATTGCCAATGAGGTGAAAGACGAGGTGGAACGTCTTTTAGAAGAGGCGGAAAATCGTCTGAAATCATTGAAACGAGAGATGAGATTGAAGGAAGGGGTGGTGGATGTTTCGCTTCCTGTGAAGAGTTTTCCTGTTGGTTATCCGCATCCTTTAACTCTGGTTACCCAGAAGATGGTTTCTATTTTCCAGAGTATGGGATATACAGTGGTGGATGGGCCTGAACTCGAGAAGGAAGAGTATAACTTTGATATGCTGAATATTCCTAAGCATCATCCGGCGCGAGATGATCATGATTCGTTCTATGTGATTGAAGGGTGGCTTATGCGAACCCACACTTCTCCGGTCCAGATTCGTACCATGCTTGCAAAAAAGCCTCCCATTGCTGTTATTGTACCGGGGCGTTGTTATAGACGGGATGCGGTAGATGCCACTCATTCTCATACTTTTCATCAGATGGAGGGACTGGT
>JBKBIS010000334.1:0-1312 GCA_046294145.1 Brevinematales bacterium
TACCCCAATCCTGAAGAAACTGAAGCCATGCAAGAAGGGATGGTTTATGCGACAGAAAATGGATACGATATCTTTATTGCGACCGATCCTGATGCTGACAGACTTGGTGTCGCTCTGCGCGATAGAAACAATAAAATGGTTCTTCTGAATGGCAATCAGATAGCCTCCCTTCTGGCTTACTATGTGGCAACAGAGAAAAAACTCCCTCAAAATCCATGGATGGTGAAAACTATTGTCACTACCGACCTGATTGCGGATATTACCAGAGATCATCATATTGGTCTTGCTGATGTGCTTACCGGATTCAAGTGGATTGGTCTCAAGATCCGTCAGTTTGAAGAGGAAGGTAAAAATTTTGTCTTTGGCTGTGAAGAAAGCCATGGCGTACTTCTGGCTGATTTCGTAAGAGACAAAGATGCCATCATGGGTGTGAGCATGTTTGCTGAACTCACCGCCTACTACAAATCAAAGGGTACTTCTGCCCTCAATGTTCTCTATGACATCTATCGAAAGTATGGTTTCTACAAAGAAAGCCAGAAATCCCTGACGCTGGCAGGTATTGAAGGGCTTTCGAAGATCAAAGCCATGATGGAAAAATTGCGCACAAAAACACCAGATACTATCGGTGAGTGGAAGGTTTTAGAAAAACAGGACATGAAAAACGATGAAGTCTTTGATATGACAACCAACACCAAAAAAGGCTCAACCGGTCTCCCTGTTTCTGATGTCATTGTCCTCAAACTCTCTGATGGTGCCAAAGTAGTAGCACGTCCCTCAGGAACAGAACCAAAGATCAAGTTTTATTTTACCACAAGAGGAAAATTTGATGATATGGCCTCTGTGGAGAAAAAACACGAAGCGCTCCGCCAGGCGTTTCTTGCCTATATTCAGGAATAACAAAGGAGGTTTTTCATGGCGTATAAGATTGCCGTTATTCCCGGTGATGGAACAGGTCCAGAGGTCATTCGTGAAGGTCTCAAGGTTCTCAATGCCGTGAGCCATGTCTATGGTATCAAGTTCGATTTTCACACCTATGATTTTGGTGGGGAACGGTACATCAAGACGGGCAAAATCATTGAACCAGAAGAAATCGAAGAACTCAAGCAGTATGATGCTATTTACCTTGGAGCCATTGGCCACCCCGATGTGAAACCCGGTATACTCGAAAAAGGGCTTCTTCTCCGTATTCGGTTCGACCTTGATCAGTATATCAATCTCAGACCAGTAAAACTCTACCCGGGCGTCGAAACCCCTATCAAAGACAAAACCCCAGAACATATTGATTTTGTTGTCATCAGAGAAAACACGGGGG
>JBKBIS010000335.1:0-1308 GCA_046294145.1 Brevinematales bacterium
GGGGAGAGTTCAATTACCATATAAAGTTTTCCACTTTGAAGGGTTGGGAAGGGATGGGTTTGGCTTACAGAAAGGGGAGTGAGAAGAGGGAAAAGGGTATGTTTAAATACGTGTTGCAACTTTTCTTGATGAGCAATACATTCATGTTCTTCTATTAAAATATGGATGTTATGTTTTTGGAGTTCTTGCCGGACTTTCTCAAAAATACGATATTGCTCTCTGATCATGTTCCTGACTTCTTTGAGAATGGTTTTGAGAACAGTTTCTGGATCATCTACCTCAGCGACTAAAGAAGGGTTTTGCCACTGTCTTTTGAGGACAGCCACTCGAATCATAAAGAATTCTTCTAAGTTGGATGTTACAATGGAGAGAAATTTGAGCCTTTCTAAAACAGGATTGAAAGGATCTGTGGCTTCAAATAAGACTCGACTGTTAAATTTGAGCCAGCTATAGTCCCGAATTATCCATGGGTATTTCATCGTTTTTCTATTACCACCTTGATACCAAAAAAGTTTTCAAAAAAAGTTTTGTTGAGGGCTATAGCATTCTGGATAACTTCATAAGCGTGTCCATGTTTTGGTTCTACATGGCAGAGGAGAAAGAGAGAGTTTTCTTTGAAATGGACTTCTAGGTGACGGATAACAAGCATATGACAGGCATCGAGAGCGTTGGCTATTCGAAGAATGGCAGAGAGGCGTGTTACCAGAATGCGTTTATGAATGTCCAGGTTAATAAATTCACTGTGGGTTTTCTTGGGAAGTGATTTTCGATGGTAGCGGGCAATGAGAGCGATGAGAAGAACCTCTTCAGGAGCAAGACCAAAGATCTCTGTATGGCGGAGAAGATCGTAGGTGTTTTTATGATGGTTGGTTGGACCAACAAAATAACCAATATCATGAAGAAGAGCAGCAACTTGTAAATAAAGTTTCTCTATTTCGGAAAGGTGAAATGAAACTTTCAGGGCATCAAAGAGAAGAGAACTATACTGCATGACTTTTTGGGCATGTTCTGCATCGTATTGGTAGCGTTTGGCGAGGGCCATGACAGAGGATAGGGTGGCCTTTGTGAGCTTTTCCTGATCCTTCTGCAGAAGTTCATAGGCAAAACCAAAGGTGCTGATGGTATGAGGAAGATAAAGTTCAGTGAGATTGAGTTGTCTGAGAATGGTGAGAAAAAACACAAGTGAAATCCTTATGGTTTGTATGGTTGTATCTGGGATACTGTAGTGGGCGACAAGTTCTTCATCAGAAAGAGAGAGAAAGGCCACGGTGATTTTTTCCAGTTCTTGCCTGGAAAGAATATAGAGAT
>JBKBIS010000336.1:0-1296 GCA_046294145.1 Brevinematales bacterium
TGGGGGAAGAGGTGAGGCTTCTTGTGCAGATTCGTGGCAAGGGGACACGTCTTTTAGCCGAGAAAGTGGTGGGGCAGAGTCTTTCTTTGGTTGGACCTCTGGGCAATGGGTTTCCTGTGGTGGAAAGAGAAATTGTTTTTGTGGCTGGAGGAGTGGGTATTGCTCCCTTTGCGTGGCTTATGCGATTGTTTCCTTCTGCAACGCTTCTGGTAGGGTTTCGTTCCCGGGAGATGGTGCCTCCTTTAGACTGGTTTGATGAAAAAAGACTAATAATAGCAACGGATGATGGTTCTGTTGGCTATAGGGGAACTGTTCTTGATATAATGCAAAAGTTTTCACTCACGGATAAGGTGGTCTTTGCGTGTGGTCCACATCGGATGCTTGCGGTTCTTTCAGATTTTTTTGAGAGGAATATTCCTGATATAGAGGCGTATTTTTCTACAGAAAGTATGATGGCATGTGGGTTTGGTGCCTGCAAGGGATGTGTGCTTCCCAAAAGGGATGGAGAGTATGCGTTGTGTTGTAGTGATGGGCCGATTTTTGGGTGGAGGGAAATGGTATGGGAAAGCCGATAAAAACACTTTTTGTGATGGGATGCCTGTTTGTTATGATTCCGGCTTTTTTTGATCAGAAGGGAATATGGCTTGTGTTATCCCTTTTGGGGTATGTTTTTTTTGCTCTTCTCTTCTGGAATGATAGTCATCAGAAACGGGATATAACCCTGGTTTTCTATGCACTTACGGTTTTTTCGGCCATGATTGGTCTTGATTTCTGGCACAGGGTGTTTCGAGTTGGATTCTGGGTGGCTATGGTTTTTTCTGAAGGGCCGGGATACGGCCGGACAAAATTCTGGTATCTTCAGATGATGGCTTTTTTTCTATGGGGAGTATCTCTGGCGTTTTCGCTCAGTAGCTGGCAATGGTGGGTAGGGCTTGTGGATGTTTTTGGCTGGCTGAGTATGGCTGGGATACTTTTTCTAAAAAATAAAGAAGAGTTACGTGATAACGTCTAACATAAAAAATAAAAACAGAGAGGGGGATACTCATGGATTGGTATGAGTATCTTGATGTTGTACTTGTTGGATTGGCGATCTCCTTCGGTTGGATGGTGTACAGGCTTGTAATGAAAGGGCGAGAATTTCAAGAAAAATGGGAAGATTTGCCGGAAGAAACGAGGGTGTATATTCGGGATCATTACAGGCATCCGTTTCTACGAATGCTGGGGAACACCATCCGTCAGGATATGGATCTTGTTCTGGCAGGGCTTATGATTATAGTGATGGTGATAGTTCTTTTC
>JBKBIS010000337.1:0-1288 GCA_046294145.1 Brevinematales bacterium
ACTCTGAGGGTAGAGAGTAGTCGTATTGATGAACTTTTGAATCTTGTTGGGGAACTCGTGATCAATAAATCACTTCTTCATGAGATTAGCCAGCTGATTATGAAAGGATACAATGGGATGAGATTGGTGCTTAAACCGTTTCTTTCTGGGCTTCAAAAACTTCTTCTTGATGAGAATGCTTCGCATAACGACGAGTTAAATGCTCGTCTCAGAGAGTACTTTCAGGATATGGAAGCGGCTCTTGAACAGTATCAGGATATTCTTCAGCGATTCAATCAGATTTCTTCATCCCTTCAGGAGAATGTTACGGGACTTCGGATGGTACCTATTCAGCAGGTGTTTTCTCGTTTTCCACGTTTGGTACGTGATCAAGCTCAGCGTCTTGGCAAAGAGATAGATCTTGAGATTGAAGGGGTGGACACCGAGATAGACAAGGGAATGGTGGATGATCTCTTTGATCCTTTGATTCATATTCTTCGTAATAGTATTGATCATGGGATAGAAGTCCCTGAGGAGAGGGTTGCAAAGGGTAAGCCTAAAAAAGGCAAGATACTTATTCGTGCTTTTCATGAGGGAGAGAATGTGTATATAGAGGTGAGCGATGATGGTCGTGGTATTGATGTAGAAAGGGTCAAACAAAAGGCTGTTGAAAAGGGGCTTCTCTCAGCTAGTGCAGCAGAAAATCTTTCTCCAAAAGAGGCCCTTGCACTTATCTTCCTCCCTGGTTTTTCTACGGCTGAACAGGTGACAGAACTTTCTGGGCGTGGTGTTGGGATGGATGTGGTCAAGAAGAAAATCGAACAGTTGGGTGGGAGTGTTTCCATCTTTACAGCAAAGGACAAGGGTACACGGATTCAGGTGAAACTTCCTTTGACGCTTGCTATTATTCAGGGATTACATGTAACGGTATCGGGGTTTTCCTATATTCTTCCTATCGTATCTATTGATGAGACTATGATTATTCAGAAGGGTGATATGGTGGATATTGAGGGGGAACCACATCTCAATGTCCGTGGGGAGTTTGTACCGCTTCTTTTTCTGAGGAAGTTTTTCTATCATGAGACAAAGGGAATAGATGGTACTTTCTACTGTATTCTTGCTAGGCAGGGAGACAAACACTATGGGCTTGTGGTAGATGAGATAGTAGGAGAACAGGATGTGGTGATTAAGCCTTTCAACAATCGGCTCATTAAAAGCCCGGGTATTTCAGCGGGGACGATTATTGGAAATGGGAATATAGGGTATATTGTAGATCTTAGTGGGCTTATTCAGTCTTATGGGGGTATTG
>JBKBIS010000338.1:0-1275 GCA_046294145.1 Brevinematales bacterium
ATTGATGATGCCTATACCAGTGTGCTTATTGCGGATATTCCAGGACTTATTGAGGGTGCCCACAAGGGGAAGGGTTTGGGGATTGAGTTTCTCAAGCATATTGAAAGAACGAGGGTGCTTCTTTTTGTGCTTGATGTAACGGATGATCCTCAAAAACATTTTGCTATTCTTCGGGAGGAACTCAGGGCTTATTCAGAAAAGCTGTATAAGCGGCCTTTTCTTATTGCCTTGAACAAGAAAGACATCTGGTTCGATGATCCAGAAGAACTGACACGTTTCTTTTCTCAATATGCTCCCTGTTATTTTGTCTCAGCTCTCACAGGAGATGGTTTGCAAGAACTCAAGATAGCCCTTTTCGAGATCTATCAACAACAAGAAAAACGGGAGTTGACAGATGAGAATCTCTCTTCCTGATAATCAGAGTCTTGATGTCAAGAGAGTGGTCATCAAGTTGGGGACGAAACAGATCACTGATACAACAAAAATAAATGAGGAGAATATCGCACGCCTGGTGAGTGAGATTGTGCGTCTTCGTCAGGAAGGGGTGGAGTGTATTGTTGTGGCCAGTGGGGCTATAGGGATGGCTCGTTATGCTATGGGGCTTGGAAAACAGGAATTCACTCTCTCTCAGAAACAGGCATTGGCTGGAGTTGGGCAGAGTCTTCTGATGAATTTTCTTTCTGAGAAGTTTCGTTCTCATAATCTCTGGGTAGGGCAGGTTCTTCTCACTCATTATATTTTTGACAATCGCAAAACCTATCTCAATGCGAGAAATACTCTGACTACCATGCTTGAGATGGGAATTATTCCTGTCATCAATGAGAATGATTCTGTAGCGACAGATGAGATTCAATTTGGAGATAACGATAGACTGGGAGCTTATGTCAGTGTTATGATGGATGCGGACCTTTATATCATGCTTACGGATATAGATGGGCTCTATGCGCATTATAACACTCCAGAGCAGACCTTGGTGCGTGTGGTGAAAAACCTTTCCTCTGTGATGGGGTATGCCAGAAAACCGGAGGAAAGCTTCACCCGTGGGGGAATGATTACCAAACTTCAGGCAGCTCGTATTACCACGACAGCGGGGATTCCGGCACTTATTGCCAATGGTTTCAGGGAAAGGGTACTTGAAGAAATCTTTTCTGGTTTTTCGACGGGGACCATTTTTCTTCCATCGGCTCGTGCTATTAGTCGTCGGAAGCGATGGATCTCAGCTAAACGTATTAAGGGGAAAATTTTTATAGATGGAGGGGCAAAACGGGCACTTTT
>JBKBIS010000339.1:0-1250 GCA_046294145.1 Brevinematales bacterium
TTTTGAGCTTACTTCCCCCACAAAAAGAAAGCAAACTGTTCAAAGCGTTTTGCCCAGGCTATTTCATTGTGATCCGCCGTCAGATCTTCTACATAGAGATAGTTCTCTCCCTCTTTCCATCCTTTTTTCAACAGATCCTGATGAAGCCTTCGTGAAGCCTCTATGAAAATACTGTCAATACCCTTCCCACCACAATCAAGATATATGCGATGCTTTCCATCAGGGGCAAGAAGATGCGCAGAAAGATAAGGCTGAACCTGAAGAATCCTTCTTATCCCTCGATTGATATCATCAGAACGATAGTTGCCAAAAGAAAAGGCACCAATAGCCTGAAAAACGTCCGGTCTGGAAAATCCTAAATAGAGAGAAATACCAGCTCCAAAACTAGAACCAGCCACCGACATTTCATCAGGAATAACACGATAATTTGTTTTGATATATGGCACAAGTTCATTTACCACAAAATCCAGATATTTACGGGAATATTCTACAATCCGCTTCTGCTCATTGGTATCATAGTTTTCTTTTAGCCCATAATACGCTGAAAAACCTACATATTCTTCTGCTCGTGATGAAGAATTTTCTATACCCACGACAATGACAGGACGAATCTTACCACTTGCTATCAAACGATCAAGCGTTGAGTCTACTTTCCAACCTCCAAAGTTGGCCACCGAACTGTCCCAGAGATTCTGTCCATCCTGCATGTAAACCACAGGATAATGATTAGTAGTATACCCATACTCCCACGGAAGATACACAAAAATTCGACGTGAAGCCAAACCATTCGACGGCTTCATATTGAAAATAAGAAGCTTTCCCTTCTTTTCTCCTGAAAGAATAAACCGACTTCTGATCGGTTTCGTATACGCAACAAAAGGATGAGAAGGATCCTGGATTCTTTTTCCATTAGGAGTCTGTTCATCAAATCGAATAAAACTATAGTCAATTATCTTTTTATCCTTCAGTGGCAAGGAAAGATAGAACAGGGGTGTATTTTTGTATCGTTTCATAGGCATACTCTTTTCCTTATTGTCAAGGATGGTACTTTCAAAAACCACACGAGTTGCCTTCTCATCCCACAGAAGAAAGGTCACAACATCCTTTTCTACCCAGGGAAGAGAATGTTCTTTCAACCAGCTTTGAAAAACCTCTTGAGATGCTTGCTGATCTACTTTTTGAAAAAGAAGCCTTACCTCATCTGGTACATTTTCACGAATTGCACACCCCCCAAAAAATATGGCTATTAC
>JBKBIS010000033.1:0-10761 GCA_046294145.1 Brevinematales bacterium
CCCTCATTTTTGCCATCGAGGTGTTTCTCAAGACCCGGTATGAGAAGTCCTTGTCCATGAATGTAAGCATAGTTGGGGGAAGAATCTATGACAACACCATTTGTGTCCTTCAGTGTGTAGGACATTTCGACGTATTTGTTTTCCTGGATCATATCTTTTACCTCTTCTTTTGAGATAAATTATTGTAAAGGTAGAAAAAGGATGTGTCAATAAAACAGAGCCTTCTGGATAAAATTCGTCCTTTTTTCTTTTCTTTTTTTCTTAAAAATGCTATAATATGGGTATGAAAAAATGGTTGGCTGTTTTGTCTCTCCTCTGGAATGTGATGGCTGCACTGGATATTTTGCCTCTTTCTGAGATCCGTCCTGGTATGAAGGGAACGGGATACTCGGTTTTTTTTGGCTGGGATCCTGTCCCTTTTGAGGTGGAGGTGATAGATGTGATGCAGGGAACCACACCGGAGGAAACACGTATTCTGGCTCGTCTTTCAGGCCAGAAATTAGAACAAAGTGGTGTGGTGGCTGGTATGAGCGGAAGTCCTGTGTATATAGATGGGAAACTGATAGGAGCCGTTGCTTACGCCTGGTCTTTCTCCAAAGAAGCTATCTGTGGAATTACTCCTATTCAGGCTATGATAGAAAAAACTTCTGAGAATCTCCCTGCCTCCCCAAAACCATCCTTCCCGGGAAAAAGACGAAATATTCTCTTCCCATCTTCGATCTACCTTTGGTCAGAGAGCAGAGGAGCTATAGAAATGTTTTCTAACAGGGTTCCCTTTCCTATGCAGATTTTCCCGTTGCAGGGAGGGGGAAATGCTAAAAAGGATGCCCCGACGCAAATACGGCCCGGGGATGCTATAGCTATTCATCTGGTGGACGGGGATGTGCGTATTCAGGCTATTGGAACGGTAACAGCTGTTTCCCAGGATAGGGTCTGGATGTTCGGACACCCGCTTTTTCAGGCTGGTGCATGGGAGGCTCCATTCTCCAGGGCTTATATCTACACCGTTATGCCAGCCTATACCGTTTCCTTCAAACTGGGGACATCCGGAGAAGAAGTCGGAAGTGTTGTGTATGATGGCGCGTTTGCTGTAGAGGGGAAAATAGGCAAGAAAGCAAACATGATAGAAGTAGTTACAACACTCATAGAATTTCCCAAAACCAATATCTATCGCTACCGTGTCGTGAGGAGTCCTCTTTATCAGAGTTATTTTCTTCTCTCAGGGCTTTTTGCCATTCTTCAGAATTCATTGGGAGGAGAAGAGAGACATGTTTTTGATGTGTCTGCAAGGGTAGACGTTCTTTATAAGGGGAAAACTAATACGGTTCTCTCTCAGTTTGCTTTTTTCTGGGAAAGAGATGCAGAAACTTTTTCCCGATTTGTGGGTGATTTGTGGGACTTTTTTCAGAATGTGGGGAACTGGAGAGGAGAAACTGTTCGTATGGAAAGGGTGGAGATCGCTATCAACAAGATAAGTCCTTCTCGAGTTGGCTTTGTTGAACGGGTATGGGTTGACAGGTCAACCTATCAGATAGGAGAGACTATCACGGTTTCTCTTCAGATGAGAGATGATTTCTCTCGTGTTTATAGACAGACTATTCGGGTCCCTATTCCTCTCTACCTCAGTAGCGGAAAGTATTCGCTTCTTATCGGCGATGCCCAGGGAGTTTCTCGCTATATAGAGAATGAATCCAAGGTTTTTTCTGATATCCTGAGTTATGAGGAACTTCTTCGGTATTATAAAGCAAAAGAGAGATTCTCCCCCAATCCATCAGAACTCTGGTGTGGACTTCTGCTTCCTTCTTCTTCTTTTCGTACAGAGAGAGGGGAGTTGCCGGCTTTCCCGAAGCGCTACTGGGAATGGGTAGAAACAGGACCAAATGTGGGACGGGAGTCAAGGCGGTTTTCTTTTTTGCCTGTCAGGGTAGATATTCCCTTTCTTCTCTTCTATGATGTGACGGTTCTTTCGGTGACTATTCAAACAAATAACACAAGGAGTGCCCCATGAGTGAAACAAAACTTTCTGAAAAATTCTGGACTCTTCCGAATGTGTTATCTCTTCTGCGGATTTTTCTTGTTTTCCCTATTTTGTATCTTTTTCGTTTCCCATCGATGAGAACTTGTGTTTTGCTTCTTACTATGATGGCTTATATTACTGATTTTCTGGATGGAATGATTGCCCGGTTGTTTCACTGTCAGAGTCGGGTCGGCACTATCCTTGATCCTATTGGGGATAAACTTCTGGCAATCACTTTGGCTGCTGTGCTCTATATTCGACAGGAGGTGCCTTTTCTTTTTTTTGCAGTGGTGGCAGCAAGAGATATTATTATTGCCGTGGGGGCTATCTATGCGATCAATATGTACCGCTATGTGTTCCTTCCACTCGTGGTGGGAAAACTTACTACCTTTGCTATAGGGCTTTTTTATTGTAGTCTTCTATTTGAGAAAACTCCTAGCGCCAATATTTTCCCCTGGTTGGGAGTTGTGAATCACTATCTCATGATGGGGGTTGTAGGTCTTCTTCTTTTTTCTGGTTTGGCTTATATTGTGAATTATATTCGGTATTTTGTGGAATCCAAAAAATCATCTTGAGGAATAGACGATGAAATATGTGGTTTTTCTTCTTGATGGAATGGCTGATGAGCCACTTCCTGAATTGGGAGGAATGACGCCGTTAGAGTATGCTCATACTCCTTTTATTGATCGTATCTCGGAAAAGGCCGAATTTGGAACTTTTCTCACCCTTCCTGAAAACTTTCCTACCTCTTCAGATGTGGCTAATATGTCTGTTCTTGGTTGGGATCTTGCTAAAAGTTATACAGGCCGTGGCCCTATCGAAAGTTATGGGATGGGTATCCCGCTGGATGAGGATACGATAGCGTTTCGCTTGAATTTGATTACGGTAAAGGATGGGGTGCTGGAGGATTATTCGGCTGGACATATTGAGGATGAGGATGCTCAAGAGATTATCTCGTTTCTTCAAAAGGAACTGGGTAATGAGAAAATACGTTTCCAGAAAGGTGTGAGTTATCGACATATTTTGTATCTGAAGGGTAAAGAGTTTTCTCCGGATATTTTGTATGAGAAACCGGATTCTTCTCATGGCATGAAGTGGCAGGATATTCTTCCTCGTGCTAAAACTGATGAGGCTTGTTATACAGAAAAGATCCTTGTTGAACTTATTCAGAGGTCCTTTGAGCTGCTTGCTGATTTCCCCGTCAATAAACGTCGCCGCTCCCAGGGCAAAAATGAGGCAAATCTTATTTGGCCCTGGTCTGGTGGGAGAAAGCCTGATGTGCCTTCTTTTGAGCAAATGTATGGCAAAAAAGGAGCCATGGTGGCTGCGGTGGATGTGATTCTTGGGTTAGGAAGACTTGGAAATATGACAGTATGTCGACCAGAAGGGGCCACCGGCTGGATAGATACCAACTATGAGAACAAAGCAAAAGCAGCTATAGATCTTTTGAAAACACACGATTTTGTTTACCTTCATCTTGAGGCTATTGATGAATGTGGACATCTTGGGGATCTTGAACTTAAAATCAAAGCTATTGAGGAAGCGGATGCAAGACTTCTGGGTTCTTTCCTGAGACTTTATCAGGAAGAGTTTGGAAGTGAACCCTGGCGCGGTCTTCTTCTCCCTGATCACCCTGTTCCCGTAAAACTTCGAAAACATACAAGAATACCTGTCCCGTTTATGATCTGGGGAGAAGGTATCCAGCCAAATCCTCTCATAAGAATATATAATGAGAAAACAGCTCTTCAGGGTAGATATGTGGGACTTAAAGGAAATGAGTTGATGAAATTGTTATTTGGTTAAAAAACTTTTATGATAATCCTTTATGGAAGGCGGAGGTGCAATATATAAAATAACAGGAGGAAAATATGAAATCCCCTTCCCGTCTTCAATGTGAGGTAAACTTTGTTGATCGCCTTGAAAAAACGATCAAGGATAACTGGGATCGTCTGGCTGTTTCGGATTATGGTGGAAAAACAGCCTATACCTATGGTGATTGTGCTCGTATGTTCCTGGCTATTCATCATCTCTTTTCTGATTATCACCTCAAAAAGGGTGATAGAGTGGCTATTCTTGGAAAAAATGCAGCTAACTGGGCCGTGAGTTATCTCGCCACTATTTCTTATGGGGCTGTCACAGTACCCCTCTTGCCAGATTTTCATCCTGAAGATCTTGTCCACCTTCTCAATCACTCGGAGAGTAAAATCCTCTTTGTCTGGCCTTCTCTTTTCGATGGGATTGATACAGAAAGCCTTTCTTATCTTGAGGTGGCTATTTCTCTTCTTGATATGGAAATCATCTGGCAAAAAAGGGACAAGAAGATTCCTTCTATTTCTCAAAATGCTTCACAACTCAACGTAAAAAAAGAAAATTTTTCTCTCCCTAAAGTGGGCACCCATGAATGGGCTTCTCTGGTCTATACCTCAGGTACTACTGGCTTCTCAAAGGGAGTTTGTCTCTCTTGCTCTAATCTCATGTCCAATATCGTCTATGCTCAGGATACTATGCCCCTTTTTCCGGGTGAAACTATTCTCTCTTTTTTACCTATTGCCCACTCTTTTGGATGTGCCTTTGAATTTCTTTTCCCGTTCTTTACTGGCTGCCATATCTATTTTCTTTCTAAGACACCAACTCCATCAGTTCTTTTGGAGGCGTTTGCCAGGGTCAAACCTTCTCTTATTCTTTCTGTGCCACTTATTATTGAAAAAATGTATTATAAAAAAATCAAACCTTCTCTTGAAAATGTCGCTATAAAGATCTTACGTGCTTTGCCGTTCATGAACCGTGCTATCAAAAAAAAGATCAAAAAACAGCTCGTTGAAGCCTTTGGTGGCAATTTTCGAGAAGTGGTCATTGGTGGTGCGGCTTTCAGTCAAGAGGTGGAAGACTTTTTGCGGAGTATAGAATTCCCCTTTACTGTGGGTTATGGGATGACAGAATGCGCGCCTCTTATCTCTTATAGTCCATGGAAAGAGTATGCACCTCGTTCTGTAGGACGGGTGGTGGATAGAATGGAAATAAAAATAGTCCCGCTTCACGAGGGTGATACCAGTGGAGAAATTCTTGTTCGTGGTGCTCATGTGATGTCTGGTTACTACAAAAATATTCAGGCTACAAGAGAAACTATAGACAAAGATGGCTGGCTGCATACAGGTGATATGGGTTATATGGATCAAAATGGTTTTCTTTATATCAATGGACGGTGTAAAACTATGCTTTTGGGACCTTCTGGACAGAATATTTACCCTGAGGAAATTGAGGCCAAACTTAATGTCATGCCTTATGTTCAGGAATCACTCGTGGTTTCTCGTGATCACCAGCTTATTGCCCTTGTTTATCCTGATATGGAGCGGGTGGATAGGGAAAAACTTTCAGAACAGCAATTGAGAGATATTATGGAACAAAATAGAAAGGCCCTTAACGATAGACTCCCTGCCTATGCAAAAGTGGTACGAATAGAGATTATGCCTGAGGAATTTGAAAAAACTCCAAAGAAGAGTATTAAGAGGTTTTTGTATTCCTGAAAAGAGAACTTCGTCTTGAAGACGTTTCCTGAAAAGGAAACGTCTTTTTCTTTTTATGCCTTTTTCTAAATGGATATTAGGTCCTGAATTGTTCTAAATTTTATTTTTTTTATTTTTTTATGATAAATCATAATATATAAAAATTTAATATGACAAATTTTCTGGATTAGAAAAGAAATGTTCTAAAAAAATTTTTTTATAAAAAATAAATGTTTTTTGCTTCTTTTCAAGTTTATTTTTTTAGAAAAATTTTTCCTAAAAACATATTTTCGCACGAAAAAAATCTTTTGGATAAAAATGAAAAAAAGAAAAAATATTTATTTTTTATTTCTTGATATACAAAGACTTATAAATAAGTTTATTTTTTTCTCGTTCTCGGACCTTTCTTTTTAAAACTTTACCATTAAAACACTTAAGACGCTACTCCCCCTTTTTTTCTCAAAACCCTTTTTTAAATATATATATATGAGCGTAAAGGAGGTTTTCTATGATGAACGCGAAGAGAAATATCTCGGCTGGATGTATCTATGCTTACCTAAACACGAATCTTGTTTGGCTACTTGGGGTGGATCTTGAGCTGATTTTTTTATCTGAACGGGGACCACCTTGAGTACGGAAAACAATGTTGGTTGTCTATTAATAGGGTGTCTACGGTGTTGTAAAAAATATTATCTCCAAAAATATAAAGGAGGATTTTATGGAAACTAATTTTTCTTTTATGAAACCTTATGAAGGGAATTTCCCATTGCCTTTGGCTAAATCTTCATCGGAAAAGCTATCGGATATATTGGATGATTTGGAAGATCTCATAGGTGATATCGATATTCAGGAGGAAAATGGTGACCTTCAGACGACCAGTGATGAATTTAATGAAATTATCTCTAACCTTATTATTAAGTACACCGCTGAGAGTAGTGATGGTGAAATCTTTCTGCCACCAAGACCTACAGAATATCAAACTATAACTGAAAAAATTAAAAACATTAAAGAGATAATTTACCCTAATTTGGAAGAACTTGTAAGCCTATTCAAGGATGCGGAAAAAATACGTTCAGAACTTCATGAATGGGGCGTCAAATCTATCCACACCAAAGATGGTAGCTTTCCATCTGTGTTGGCTCTCTTCTATGGACCTCCTGGAACGGGAAAGACTTTGATGGTGGATTATCTGGCTTATTGTTGTGAGGCTGATATCCTTGAGGTACGAGCAAGCGATGTTATCAACCGATTTGTGGGAGAAACACAAAAAAATATTGAAAGACTTTTTAATTATTACGATAATTTGTTCACTCTTTACAATCATTATGGAAAAAAAATCTTTCTGGTAATTAATGAGGCAGATCAAATTTTAACTGCACGACGTAGTATTTCTCACCCTTGGGATCAGGAATCTAATTCTGTTCAGAATATGATCCTTGAGAAATTGGAAAAATTCCGTGGATACTTTTTGATTACTACAAACCTTGTTGATCAACTTGATACTGCTCTCTGGCGGCGATTTCCTATTAAAAAGAATTTCGATTTGCCGGATAAAGAGACAAGAAAAAAGATTTGGGAGCAGTACTTACCTTTACCTCGTTATCGTGATACACCTATAAATCTTGATCAACTGGCTTCTTATGAACTGAGCCATGGAGTGATTGTGAATATTATCGAAATTGCCTGCATGGAAGCTATATGCAAAAATAAAAAGCTTAGCCAGCAGGATTTACTCTATCACATCCAGAATGAACTTAATTTTATTGAAAAGAAAAAAATAAATATCGGATTCTAAGGAGGAAACCATGAAAGAAAATATATCGAATTTCAGAATCCAAAAGGAGGCTAGTATGTCAAAATATTTTACTACAAATTCTTGTTCTGTTGATTTTGAAGTCAACCCTCTTGATAAACAAGAGGGTTGGCTTCAAACGATTTTTCAAGCTATAAGATCTTTTCCCTTTCTTGCATGCTTCCGCAACACTTATTCTTTTGAATTCCAGAAGGGTGAGAAAAAGACAGATTCTTCTACCTCGTTGTCAGCATCTACCCTTGCTTCTTCCCACAATCATGCCCTCTCTCCTGCCATATCACCTACTTTTATGGGTTATGAAAATGGATTTTTTGTCACTTCTTTTGCCTTGGTTAACTATGATTCGACTTCTCAATGCAATCTAGACCTCACCGATGAGGAAGGGAAAACCTTGAAGGATTTAGAAGATCTGAATCTTAGGCATCATTATGTGAGAGGATGTGAATCGACGAATCAAAAAAGTCATCTTGATGATTATGAAATGGAGGATGACGACTTTGACGAGGATGTTAATGATGATGATTATGATGATGATGTGGATAATGACTTTGATGAGGATATTAATGAAGAGATCGAAGATTTTATCGATGAAATGGCAACGAGTAAGTCTAAAGACACCACTTTGTTTACTATTTCTTCTCCACGAGTCAAATGGGATGATGTGATTATTAATGACACTGAAAGAGACAAAATCCTCCAAGCTATCGATTGGGAATCCCACCTTCAGGTTGAAAACTGGGGGATTAAACCTAATTTAGCGATGTCAAGTTCCCAGAGTATCAAAATCTTACTGCACGGACCTTCAGGAACGGGAAAAACTATGCTTGCTGATGCTATTGCCGACCTTTTGCAGGCAGAGATTTTTGGTATCAAAATCCATAATATTCTAGATAAATATGTAGGTAATAGTGAAAAGAAGGTTAAAGCTCTCTTTGAAGCATATAGAAAACTCTACGAAAAGAGAAAAAAGGAAAATAAAACTCTTATTTTTGTCATAAACGAAGCTGATCAACTTTTCTCTACCAGAGTACCTGTAAAAAGTGGCCTCGATAGTACCTTCAATACTCTGCAAAATATAATCCTTGAAGAGATGGAGCACTTTGAGGGTATCCTGGTAGCTACTACGAACCTTTTAATAAATTTTGATGAGGCTTTGGATAGACGATTTACTCATATCATTAAAATTGATATACCTGACGCTAAGCATCGCCTAAGTATCTGGAAAAAACACTTCGCCAAAGCTCCACTTGATCCTAAGCTTTCAAAAGATCTGAATAATATAGCCAAGCTTTACCCTCTGACCGGTGGACAGATTGCTAATATCGTCTTTAAAGCGGCATGCCGCGCAGCTTATCGTGCAACTGATAAAGAAAAAACAGTTATCACTGAGGAGGACGTGCTCCTCTTTATACAAGATACCCTCCAGACAAGAAACCATGATGGTTTGCAGCATTCTATTGGTTTTAAGAGTTCCTCGAAACCTTTCTTAACCGTCGATAAACGAGAGAACTGAATAGCTCCTTGTTTGGTTGAGGCTGCCCTTGCTGAGGGCAGCCTCTTTTTGTAAAATTTAAAAATTTTTTGCTTTTTCTCTTAAGTTTTTGTTTCTTTTTTCCGATAACCCCAAGGGGGAGGGCGTAAAGATATAAACTTAACTATGAATCTATATTCCATGTTGGAGCTATCTGCGTTCATTCTTCTTTCCGTATTCTTTCTCATTTTTCTTTTCAATTTTTTGCTCGAGAGAAGTGTATATCCTCTGATTTTTTCTTTTTTACAGGGGTTTTGTTCTTTCCCTCTAAATAGTGAACAGAAAAGTTCTTCACTAGATTCACCTCCGCTTGCAAAAGGGAAAAGTAACCGTTCTTTTCTTGAGAGATGGATAAGCAATTTTTTTGTTTAAATTCTTTATTCTGTTCAGCTTTTCCATAATGGAAAATGTATTTTAGATTTTTGTCTATTGCCTTTTTACCTGTTTCTTGTTATGAGAAATCAATGGTCTTTTGTGTATCTTCATGAAAATGATGGAATTGCTATCTTCTTTGAACAGTGTTTACA
The DNA here is from genome assembly GCA_046294145.1 of Brevinematales bacterium. GTDB lineage: Bacteria > Spirochaetota > Brevinematia > Brevinematales > Thermospiraceae > Thermospira. The sequence goes on from JBKBIS010000033.1 coordinate 9,392, forward strand.
ATAACATCTTTTGGCTATGACTTTGTTTCAGCTGGTTGAGAGCCTTTTTATTGAAACTGAGTGTGTACTGAAAAAAATTTTTTCTATTATAACAATATTATGACATTTTTGGACAATAATAACAATTATTTTTCGATATTATATAATGAGAAAGAGAGAAAAGGAAAGAGGAGGAAGAGTATGATGGTGAGAAAGCCTATCAAGGCCTGGCGAGAGGAGGATAGGCCAAGGGAAAAGTTTTTGAAATTGGGAGCACAGGCTCTCTCTACGACAGAACTTTTTGCTATTTTGTTAAGAACGGGAAGTCGGGAGAAGAGTGCTCTTGATCTGGCTATGGAACTTCTTGAGAAATATGGTGGACTTCGTGGCTTGGAAAAAGCGTCTATTCGGGACCTCTGTGAGTTTTCTGGGATCGGAAAGACCAAGGCTATAGAAATCAAGGCGCTTTGTGAGCTGGCTAAGCGATTTATTCGGGAAGAGGCTCAAAAAGTGGAGAAAATTACTTCCGTAGAGGATGCTCTTGTGTATGTGCGAAAGTATTATGGGCCTTTCCTTCGGGATGAAAGTAGGGAAATCTTTTCTATTGTCCTTCTTGATATTCGAAATCATCCCCTTTGTCATCTTGAAATGAGCCGGGGAAGTGCTTATGCTACGGTTGTGGACCCCAGAGAAATTGTTCGTCAGATATGTCTTCATCAGGCAAGTAGCGTGATTCTCGTTCATAATCATCCTTCTGGTGATTCCAGACCTTCAAAGGATGATGAAAATCTCACTGAAAGAGTGGTTTCTGCTTGTGGAATGGTGGGAGCTCGGGTGCTTGACCATATTATCGTGGGAAAAAATGAGAGAGATTATTATAGTTTCGCTATGGAGGGGAGGCTTTGAGGCTTGACGATTGAAGGGTTTTTTTGTATATTTATACCAAAAAATATTATGGAGGAAAAGTATGACAGTTAAACCACTTGGAAATCGTGTTTTGATTAAGGTGAAGGAGACAGAGGAAAAAACAAAGGGCGGGATCTATATTCCTCAGACCGCTCAGGAAAAAACTCAAACAGGTGTGGTAGTGGCTGTTGGAACAGATGAGTCTATCAAAGTAAAAGTGGGTGATCAGGTGCTCTACGATAAGTATGCGGGTACTCAGATCAAAATTGATGATGTGGAACACCTTGTTCTCTCGGCTGATGATATTTTGGCTATTATCGAATAAAACAACAAAGAAATATGAACCCAAAGCGCCATCTTCCGATGGCGCTTTTTTTATAATCTGCTTCCCGGCTATAAAAAGTGAGAAAAGAATTGGCTTTGGGTACCTTTTTGTGTTCGGGCTATTACTTTGTTTCAGCTCACCGCGTTTGTGCTGAAATATC
>JBKBIS010000340.1:0-1239 GCA_046294145.1 Brevinematales bacterium
AAGACCCCACATGGAGCCTATAAGATTGTCGTGGAGAAGAGTACTGTTCCTGTAGGTACTCATAAGCGCCTTAAAAATATTACCCGTCTCTACAATAAATCACAAGCCAAATTTGACTTCGTCGTCAATTCTGAATTCCTCAAAGAGGGTGATGCTATCCACGATTTCATGCACCCGGATCGTGTGGTTATCGGTGTAGAAACAGATGAGGCTAAAAATCTGATGATCCAGTTGTATGAGCCATTCAAAGACAGAATCCTTGTCACTGATCCTTCAAGTGCAGAGATTATCAAGTATGCTTCTAACTCATTTCTTGCGACTAAAATCTCTTTTATTAACATGGTTGCAGACCTCTGTGAAAAGACGGGTGCCGATGTGAGTCTTGTAGCACAAGGCATGGGACTGGATAAACGCATCGGAATGGCCTTCCTCAACGCAGGAATAGGATATGGGGGCAGTTGTTTTCCCAAGGATGTAAAGGCTTTCATCCATGTTATGGAACAGCATGGAGTGGAAGCCTCAATACTAGAGGCCGTAGATACCTTCAATACAAAGCGTTTTCACCGAATGGTGGAAATACTCAAAGAAGAAATCTGGATTCTCAAAAATAAACACATCGCCATCTGGGGTTTAGCTTTCAAACCCAATACTGATGATATCCGGGAAGCACCATCTATCAAGATTGTCCAGGAACTTCTTGATGCCGGCGTAATCCTGCACCTTTATGACCCAGCTGCGATGGAAAACTTCCAAAAGCTTTTTCCGCCTTCTGAAAAAATACATTACGCCCTCACTTCCCTTGAAGCTATTGACAATGTAGAAGGGCTTCTCCTGCTTACCGAATGGGCAGAATTCAAGAAAATTCCCCTCAAAACAATCTACGAAAAGATGAAGCTCCCTGTGGTTATCGATGGGCGAAACCTTTTCCCTGCTGAAGAAATGATACAACATAACTTCCGCTATTTCCCTGTGGGCAAAGGCAAAGTCCTTGACCGCATGAACGAGACGAAGTAGGCTAGTATGAAGCGCGTGTTGATAGCCGGCGGTGCTGGATTTATTGGAAGTCATCTTTGTGAGAGATTTCTAGAGGAAGGCTATGAGGTTTTCTGTGTGGATAACCTCTACACCGGTAAACGAGAGAATATTGTTCATCTTGAAAACCTCCCTCATTTCCATTTTGTGGAAGAGTCCATACTAAAACCCCTTAATATTACCTGTGAGCTCATTCTCAATTTTGCC
>JBKBIS010000341.1:0-1236 GCA_046294145.1 Brevinematales bacterium
AAATACACATTTAGTCTGTAACCGTTTAGAATTCCGTTTTTTCATACTGATTATTCTTTCAATTAGTGAACATCCATCGATCGAAAAGGGATTTCTTGGTTTCAGTTCCGTTCATAGAAGAGTTGCTTTATTATCTCTCAATGAACCAACGTATAGGCATACACATCTCACCAGAGATAATGGTTTTCCCAAAAGATTTCCCCTTTTCCCCATATGAACAAGCCCTCGGAAGCTTTCTTTTGAGCTGGGGCTGGTATCCTTTCCACAAGAAATACCAGACATTTCGATTTTGCCTTGAACTGACCACCGGCTGGCGAACAGGAAATTTTATCCTAAAAGAAAGATATCCAGACACCATACCCCAAGAAACCTTGAACGAACTTAATGATATCTTCAATAGTATAACCACAGGCCCAATCTTTGAATTGCTTCCCTCATTAGAAATAGGCCTCTTTTCTTTCGGTGTTTCTCTCTGGATAGCCCCCCGTCACCACCCTATAGCAGGAGACATAACTACCAGAGGTATAGGGATTTTTGTGAAAACCATCCTCTGAAAAAACTTTTTCATTCCTTCAACAATTCATTGGTATATATTTCCACCGTGTCATCCATGAAATTACAGATAGCCAGAAGACTATGATCTGAGGTCATGGCTATCCCTATCGGTTGATTACCCACCTCAAACTCCTCAACCAGGCAATAGTCCTCATAACTATCAAAGATTTGTATCCGTCCATTTTTTGGACTACGAAGAAGATATCCCTTTGGATTGTCAGGACCACGCGTACTTATGTAGATATATCGTTTTTTGGGAGAAAGTTTGAGATTATTTGGATGAATCCAGGTAGGCACCCGTTTCACAATGACATCCTTTTCAAGATCATAGACCACAAAATGATTTCTACGAAGATTATTGATGAAAGCTATATGCCTCCCATAATCCGGACGAAAACGTCCATTCGAACCACCCCCATTGAAAAGAAAAACCACCTCTTTGTGATTATTCTGTCTATCATACTTGGCTATATGTCCAGACTCGTAGAAAACAACATACAAATACCTTCCATCTTCAGAAAAACCAACCCCTCTGGGGGATTTTCCCCGAGTTGTAACCCGACCAAGATACGCATAATTACTCACAGCAAAATAGGTCACATCATGACTGAGCCAGTGACTCACATAATAGTATTGTCCATCAGGAGTAAACTCCCCTACCTTGGTCCAGTTGCCATGAGA
>JBKBIS010000342.1:0-1227 GCA_046294145.1 Brevinematales bacterium
ATTTGTGGATATCGCCGGTCTTGTAAAAGGAGCCAGTCAGGGCGAAGGACTTGGAAACCAATTTCTCTCTCATATTCGAGAGGTTGATGCTATTGTGCAAGTAGTTCGACTCTTTGAGGACAAGGATGTCATTCATATTGGAGAAGTGGATCCCATTCGCGATCTTGAGATCATCAATATGGAACTTATTTTCAAGGACCTTGAGACCATAGAAAATATTTTGGCCAAGCGAACCAAAATGGCCAAAGCCGGGAACAAAGAAGCTCAGCAGGAAGTAGAACTTTTAGAAAAGATCAAATCGCATATAGAACAGGGAGAACTCATCAAAAATATTCCTCTGACACCTGAAGAGAAAAAGATCATTGATGGATATCAGTTTTTGACAGCGAAACCGTTGCTGATTGTAGCCAATGTGAGTGAAAAAGAAATTACGTCATATGAGAATAATCCCTTGTATGCAAAGCTCAAAACCAAAGCTGAAAATCTCAAAGCCGATATTTTAGCTTTGTCTGCTAAAATAGAACAGGAACTTTCTGAACTTGATCCCGAGGAGACAAAGGAGTATTTGAAGGATTTAGGGCTTGAGAAAAGCGGCCTTGAGAGGTTGATTGTGGAAGGGTACAAACTCCTGGGGCTTATTACCTTTTTCACGGCCGGGGAAAAGGAAACGCGTGCCTGGACTATTCCGAATGGGACAAAAGCCCCTCAGGCAGCGGGGGTGATTCACTCAGATATGGAAAAGGGCTTTATTCGAGCTGAGGTTGTCTCTTATGATGACTTTGTGAAACATGGAAGCTGGAGTGCTCTGAGGGACAAGGGGCTTATTCGATTAGAAGGCAAAGATTATGTGATGCAGGACGGAGATGTGATTATTGTTCGTTTTTCAGTATAATATGCCTATAGAGATCAATAAAGATTTCAAGCAAGTCATTGATGCCCTTCAGAGAGGCGAAAATATCTTTCTTACGGGAAAGGCTGGAACGGGTAAGTCAACTTTTTTGCGTTATTTTCTTGAGACAAGTAAAAAAAATGTTGTTGTTCTGGCTCCAACCGGAGTGGCGGCTCTCAATGTAGAGGGACAGACTATTCATTCTTTTTATGGCATTTTTCCTGTGAATACCCATAGAGATATACCGGAAATCCTCGAGAGACGAGGGCATGTTCTCTATGATATTCTTTCTGAAACAGATCTTCTTGTAATTGATGAAGTCTCCATGGTGAGAGCAG
>JBKBIS010000343.1:0-1225 GCA_046294145.1 Brevinematales bacterium
CATACCTACCAGATACTACCCCCCAACAAAAACGCAATCGATGTCTCTTTCTTCTCATGTATGCAAGTGGGCTTCGCATCTCTGAAGTGGCCAATTTAAAACTCTCTGATCTTCATCTCAACCAACAAAGTATTACTATTGCAGGAAAACGAAAGAAATTCCGTGAAATTCCCATCGGAAAAGTGGCCACAGAAAGCCTAAAACACTACCTTGTTTTCCGAAAAGAAATCAGCCCTGAGGCCAACCGAAGCGACTCGGTCTTTATCACAAAAAAAGGGCGCAGCATTACCCCAAGAATGGTAAGATACATTTTTCACGAAGCACTTCAACATCTCGCTATCGAAAGAAATCTCTCTCCCCATGCCCTCCGACACTCTTTTGCCACACACCTTTTGCAAAACGGGGCTTCCCTTCGAGCTATACAGGAGATGTTAGGGCATAGTTCTCTCTCCACAACCCAGATATACACCCATCTATCCGTTGAAAAACTTCGTTCTCTTTATGAAGACCATCATCCCCACGCAAAATAATCCAAACACAACTTTTTTCTCCTGTTTCTACTTTTTTATCAACTTTCCCAGAAGAAAATATAAATGAGATTTCTTTTATCATTGATCTGAATATATCTTCTTTTAACTTCAAACCCAGAACTTCACTTTCCTCATTGAAAGAAATTCTCCCACCACAGGAAAATCCTATAAAAGAGAAAAAACACCCCAAGACATAGCTATTACTCTGTTTCAGCAAAAACCAATGGCTTAGCTGAAACAAAGTAATAGCCAGAACCCTCCTCACCACCTCCCCCCAAAAAAACTTCTCACCCACATAAAAAACCACAATCCCATTCACGTCCCCTCAGCAAAACTTCCATATATTGCTTCTCTCTGTTTCTCCCCTTATAATAATATGCTTTCAAAATACTCCTGAGGAGATCCTCCCATGAAACTTTCCCTCTTTACTCCGCTTGATTTTGCTTCCAATACCTATATCATCCAGAACGGTACAAAAACCCTCTGTATTGACCCTGCCTGCCCGCAAGCAAAAGAAGCACTCAAAAACACCTCGTGCGTTATGATAGCCACTCATGGGCACTTCGACCATATTCTTCTTGCCGATAGCTGGGCAGAAGAACTGGGAGCATCCCTTTACATTCATCCCCTTGACATACCCATGATTTCTGATCCCTACCAAAACCTTTCCGCCTACTTCGGGGAAAAAATCTCCT
>JBKBIS010000344.1:0-1224 GCA_046294145.1 Brevinematales bacterium
CCAAAAAGAAAAAACGCCCCCACTGTACTCACCAAGGGATTCACAAGCATAATAAGAAGACTCAAACGACTACCAATAACCACAAAAGACCAAAAAAGAAGAATATCCCCCAGAAAAAAACCCACAAATCCGGAGAAAAGAAGCAACCCAACATCCACCAGACCCACATCACGCAAAAAAGACCGATGAAACACAAGATTCACCAACAGAAGCAAAAGAAAAGCCCAGAGAAGCCTCCAGAGATTAACAAACCTGCTTCCAATTCTCCGAGAACCAAACTCAAAAAAGATAGCACTCCCTGCCCATCCTACAGAAGCCAGAAGCGATGCCACCTCTCCCACATATTTCATATATCACGTTCACCAAAGACAAGAGCCTCAAAAGAAAAAACCTGTGCCCCATTTTCCCAGCAATACGGTTCCATACCAGCCTTTCGACAGGTTTGATTGAGAAATTCCTCAAGCCCCCACCCATACTCTACAGCCACCTGGGGAAGAAGAAGACCACGATGATATCCCCTTTGCATCACCAGACCATGCCTACCCACCTCAATCTGGCGAACATCACGCACCTCTTCCAACGGTGTCAGAATAGATATCTCAATCTCAATCAATGGAAACTCTTCCCTCTGGAGGGGATGAAACCTGGGATCGTGAAAAGCCGCCTCACAGGCCATTTCCCTCACCGCCTCCCGAATAGGTTTCACTCCCTCCACATATCCAATACACCCACGAAGATTTTCGTCCTTTGTCAGAGTAACAAAAAGACCACACTTTTCTGAAAAAAGCCTATGAGAAAGATCGGGATAGACTCCTGAAATTTTGCCAAAAAGCCTCTCTTCAATAGCAAGCCTCGCTGTAAGAAGAAGGGCTTTTTTCTGTTCTGTTGTTAACTCTACTCGCATACATCCCTCCTATCGAATTTTCAAAAAAGCCAGAGAAGCCAGAGCACACAAAGCCGCCACAATCCAGAAACGAATCACCACCTGTGTTTCCATCCATCCCTTTTTCTCAAAATGATGATGAATAGGAGCCATCAAAAAAATCCTTTTGCCCGTACCCTGTGTATGCTTTGTCCACTTGAAATACAATCGTTGAATAAGAACAGAAACTGTCTCAAGCACAAACATCCCCCCCGCGATGACAAGAAGCACCTCCTGCTTGAGAAAGATGGCTATCAAAGCAATAGTCCCACCCATAGGAAGCGAACCAGTATCCCCCATAA
>JBKBIS010000345.1:0-1204 GCA_046294145.1 Brevinematales bacterium
GGTCCAGTATCCTTTTCTTCTCACCCTCGCATTTCCCCATGCAAAATTGTCATGATGGAAGCTATCATCCTCGTCAACAGCCATCCAGTCACCAACATAAGGATTTTCCGCAATCTCTTTTCTTAGTCTGTTACCAAGCTCAAATACCTTTTCGGGGTTTGCTACATATACGTCCTTTGTTCCTCTTATGGCTATCGCCTTTATCCTCTTGTCACCCATCACAGCTCCTGCCCCTCGAGCTGCGCTTGCATGACTGTGGTCAATGGAGGCGTAAAAAACCCTGTTTTCGCCTGCCGGCCCTATGGCCGCAATCTGGAATTCTTTCCCAAGCTCTTTTTTCAGGACTTCCTGAGTTTCATACGTACCCAGTCCTTTTAGGTGGCTTGCGTCTTTTATCTCCACCTTGTCGTTGTAAACTAAAATATAGACCAGTTTGTCAGCCTTGCCTTTCAATATTATTTTGTCATATCCTGCAAATTTCATCTCAGGGCCAAAGTAGCTTCCCATCATAGCGTGAGCGTGAAGGTTAGTCTGTGGCGAGAATGTATTGACTATGGTTCTATTGGCGCCGGGAATCGGGGTAGCGCAAAAAAGACCAGCACTGAATATGAGAAGATTGTCAGGTGAAAACGGTTCAACTTCCGGAGGTACTCTGTCCCAAAGGATTCTATCCGCTGTACCCTGACCACCAATGTAAAGTTCGAGCCATGTTGGATCGGACTCAACTTTCTCTATATTTCCCGTTGATAGGTCTATTTCCAAAAAGTATCCGGTTTCTCCATATCTCATCTTTTCACCCCTTTCAAACTTTTTGTGAGTTCACCGTATTTATCTCCTTCCCAAGAGACAATAGTAAGCTTGCCGTCTCCTCTATCTTTTCTCCTGGAAGCTGGCTTTTGAGTCCCACAACCCAGATAGCTGATTGAACATTTCTACTTCCTGTGTTTATAGGAACGGAAAGCCCAATCATACCTTCAATGTACTCCTCAAAATCGTAGGCGATTCCCTCTTTTTTCACCCGCAGGATCTCGTTTTTGAATCTCTCTTTGTCGAGGATTGTCTTCTCTGTAAATTTTCTCATTTCCACCCTTTGTAGGATGTCGGCTATCTTTTCTTCACTTAACTGTGAAAGCATTGCTTTTATCCCCGCACCAGCGAGTGGTGGCATGGTCATCCCAATCTCTGAGCTAAGTTTGATGCCATG
>JBKBIS010000346.1:0-1170 GCA_046294145.1 Brevinematales bacterium
GATGTGATAGAGAAATTGTCAGCAGCCCTGCGAAAGGCTACTACTAATGAGGAATTCATCCAGAATCTCCAGGTGTATGCCAATTTGAATGGAAAAAGTTAATCTTTTCCGAGAAAAGAGGTTTGAAGGATGGAGCCAAGACACTGTTCTGTGGCAGTTGTCGGAGGGGGAATAGCAGGGATAGAAGCTGCACGGAAATTGGCAGAGCTCCATCAATCTCCCCTTCTGGTTGTGCCTTCGGAGGATGCTTTGGGTGGTAAGGCTCTGAAGCAGGGGGTTTTGGCCTTACGGTTTCTGATGGAGGAAAGTCGTCTTCTCAGGGAAAGAAATCCTTCAGAACGTTATCGTGAATTGAGACAAAGGCTTGTAGGCTTCTGGAATTTCTGGCGCCAGTCGGTAAAAGAAGAGCTTCTTCGGCTTGGAGTGGAAATAGTGTATGGTAGGGCTGTGTTTACTCTTCCGTTTCTTTTTTCTGTTGGGGGAGTGGCCTACGAGGCGGAACGGGTGATATTAGCTACAGGGAGTCAATGGGAGCTGGAGAATACTGGTGGATCTTCATTGGAGATGTGGACAGAATGGGAAACGCTTCCTTTGTCTCTTCTTGTTTTTGGGGAGGGAAAGGAGGCTTGTGAGGTAGCTTATCTTTTTGCTTCGTTGGGTAGTGAGGTGAATTTAGTCACATCTACGGGGGGTATTCTGAGTGGAAAGGGAGAACGCTTTCGTCAGGTTGGGGAAAGTCTTTTGAAAAGTGTAGGGGTGAAAATAAGAGAAAGACACACACTTTTCAAAGTAGAGAGGGAGGAAAATGTTTGGAAAGCCTCTCTTCAGGATAGCGAGGGAAACGACATCACTCTTTTTGGGGAAAAGGTATGTTTTCTATCAAGGAGAAAAGGCACACTTCCTTTTCCTCTTGAAGAAGATGTGGTTTCAAGAAAAGTACCGGTAAATGAAAGGTATGAGACGAAAATAAAAGGAGTTTTTGCCATTGGTGATGTGATTCACCCAGGTTGTGAGGCTCAGGTGGCTAAACGCGAGGGAATTCTGGTGGCTGAAAATGTTTTTCTGGATATGGTTCCTCCGCTGGTTTCTTCTGTCCAACTCCACAAGGATGGGATTGATTATTGTCTTGTGCCTGAGGTGCTTTTTCTTGATTATCCTCTGGTGAGGGTG
>JBKBIS010000347.1:0-1140 GCA_046294145.1 Brevinematales bacterium
TGTCCAACCAAACCGTGATCTTGGGGAGGGTTTCAGCCAATTTCTTGGCCACAGCCCCCACCTTGGCATTTTCGTCTGCCTTTTTTTCAAGTTCGTCATGCGGAACCATAGCGGCCAAGCTATCAATGACAATCAGATCCACGCCGATCTGAATGGCCATATGGATGATCCTCAAACCCTCCTCCATAGTATTCGGAGCGTAAAGGAGAAGAGAATCGTCGAATTTCACCCCAATGGTCCTGGCGTAAGCGTGATCCAGAATGTGCTCGTAATCCAGGTAAAGAACCAATCCCCCTTCTCTCTGAACCTTTGCCACGGAAGCAAGGCACAGGGTTGTCTTGCCTGAAGACTCCGATCCGAAAAGCTCAGAAATGGCTTTGCGAGGCCAACCCGGACAGATCGGTCCACCACCAGCGGGAGCAGGTGCCCCACCGATCAGGGCGTCCACCACAAAACTCCCCGTACTTACCACAGGACGAGGCCCGTAGTTTCCAACTACAGGCTCAATGGACATCTTGCTCTTGATAAATCCTTTCAATTGCTCGGATCTGGAAATCAAGGATGTGGGTGCTTTTTTCTTCACGGCCATGTTAATTCCTCGTCTTCTCCCGGAGGGATCTTGCTGAACTCAAAAAACCGGCGGCCTTCTTTATACACAGCCCCCATCTTCACGGTCACACCCTTCTTCTGACCTTTTTGAAATGTGTGTTTACGAGCAAAAGCCTTATACTCAGAAGGGGTTAGCTGATCTGTACCTATATCTTGCTTCAAATAACGCCAAAATCTAGCCCCATAGAGGGCAATCAAATAAGCGTCGGCTACATTGTGATTCCATTTGGGAATCCCTGTATCCAACTTGGCCATTTCCACCATATCCGATTTGAACATCTTACCTGGCCGGAGAGACGGGTCTATCTTGGCCAGCATCTTCACAGTGCCAGGGTCAAAATGAACCACATCTCTCCGGGCTAGGTAAACTGCCTCATTGACATGTGTGAAAAGAGCATACAACCCTTCGGAGAATTGCTCTCCGAAGGGAGGACTCTCAACACCTACCGTCAACACTTCTGGATTTTCCAGAAGGAGTTTTGTGAGAAGGGTGCGAAGTCTGCGGTACCTCTTCACGAACACTTCTTTAGG
>JBKBIS010000348.1:0-1137 GCA_046294145.1 Brevinematales bacterium
TATCCCGCATGAACTCTGTTCGTATCTCATCGGGATTTTCAGGTGTTTTTCTCCCCCTGGTGTAGGTGCTTTTTGTTCCGTAGGGGGAGAGATACTTTTCTTCGAATTGTTCGTGAAGTTCTCTCATAGTTGTTTCCATTTAAGTTTTTGTTTGGGTAAATACGATACTCTATACATGAGGTTCTCTTTCCCTTTTATCGGCATTTTTTGTGCATTCTGCATTCTTTTATTATACGGAGATGATGTTTATACAACAAGTATTTCTTTGATTCCTACAAATGGGAATGTTTTGCTTACCTGGATGGCCAATGTGGAGGAGGGGGAGTTTGTTTTGTTTGGATCAAAGGTTCCTATTCTTTCGACGGATTTGCTGAGAACATCTGAGGTTATTTTTCAGCAAAAAGCAAAGGGTGTGCCACAACAAACGCTTTATCGCTATGAGTTTTTCTTGGGTGTTTTGAGCTTCCCCTATGTAGCTGTTTTGCCTTTGAAAAAAAATTATAAAAATGAAGATATTTTGCCGGTCTTGAATTCGACGGTGGTGGCCTATGGGCTAGAAAAGAATCAAGGGGTTTCTTCTGCGAAAGAGGTTTTGGCTGAAGGAGAGGTGTCTTCCCGCTTTCTTTTTCAGGTAAAGGGGAATGTGTTTAGGGATCGGATTATGCTTTCGTGGTTTTTTGATGGGTATAATGGACAGGAGTTTGTAGTGTATCGTCTTGGTGTACCTCCTCAGATAGGAATTCTTCGTACAAGTCGCCCTATTGCTCGTGTGAGGGAAACCTGGTATGAGGATGTGCCTCCTGTTGGTGGACCGTACTATTATGTGGTGATTCAGGATAATGAGTTTCAGGTGGAAGAGAAAAATAGTGTAGGGCCTCTATGGTTTCCTGTGGAACCAACGACGAATAGGGTCATGAAAGAGGAATAGGGTGTGTGTGAGAGAGGGGAATTTTGGCTATTACCTTGTTTCAGCTGGTGGGGGAGGTGTTTTGGCTGAGACAAGGTAATAGGAAGGAGGGATGTTTGTGATGGGTGGGTATTTTTGTAGGGTGTGTTTTTCTTTTCAGTTTTTTGGTGTTTTGTTTTTTTTGGGGGGGGATGAGGTTTTGTTGGTTTGGGTGAGGGGGGGGTGGGTGT
>JBKBIS010000349.1:0-1103 GCA_046294145.1 Brevinematales bacterium
TGGATAGCGGAGGAGATGGATCTGTCTAAAACTACGCTGCGTAATCTCCAATTTGCCGCTGTTTTGCATGATATTGGGAAGATAGGTATTGATGAGTATATCATTCGAAAAAATGGAAAACTCACAGAAGAGGAGTTTGATAAGATTAAGCATCATCCAGAGATAGGTGATCATATATTGGCGAGTGTGGATTTTCTTAAAGAGGCAAGAGAATACGTGCATTATCATCATGAACGTCTGGATGGCTCTGGTTACTATGGAAAGCGGGTAGGGGAGTTTCCATGGGAGACCACGATTGTGGTACTTGCAGATATCTTTGATGCGTTGACAAGTGATAGACCATACAGGAAGGCCCTTTCGTATGAGGAAGCGCTTGCTTTTTTGAGGGAGGAGATTGGTCTTACCTTTGAAAAAAGGGTTTATGATGCTTTTATCAGGGCTTTGCAAAAACGTCGTCTTCTCTCTCAGGATGTGGTCCGCTCATGAAATGGATGGTGGTTTCGCTTTTTTGTGTATTGGTAATGGGTAGATGGTATTTCAAGGTAAAAAGCCATTCACTTTTTGATAGCTATAAGGGCAAAGAACCTTTATGGATGGTGATGTATAGAGCCATCCTTGGTATGATACAGGGGGGTGTGATGGTATTTTATCTCTTTGATAAAGCACCATCCTGGATGATCCATCCTGTTTCTTTGTGGATGATAGGAGTTGGTTTGGTGTTGTGCTGGCTTTGTATAGGACTTATTTTCTGGGCACATGCTGCATTGGGAGAAAATTTCAGTCCTTCTCTTGGAAAAGCGTATCGATTGGTCAAGGAAGGACCATACCGGTATATTCGTCATCCTATTTATGTGGGTTATATTGGGCTTTTTGCCTCTGTGGATCTTATGACGGGATGGTGGCTCATGAGTGTATTGGGTGAGATGATTTTGTTTTCTTTGGTTCTGTGGCGGCTTCCCCTAGAAGAGGCCTATCTGGAGGAGATCTTTGGTGAGGACTATCGCCATTATGCTAGAAATACAAGACGGTTTATCCCGTGGATTTTATGATAACTAAGGAGGAATGTATGGAAAAGTGGTATGCAGGACTGGTAATAGCCATAT
>JBKBIS010000034.1:0-10672 GCA_046294145.1 Brevinematales bacterium
GACATTCCCCTTTTGAAACAGGTTTTGCAGGGAGTGCAGGATCCTCTCATCCAGAAGATGCTTCAGGAGATTCAAAAGCAAATTTCGTGGAAGAAGTAAGACAAAAAGCCGACGAGAACCTCAAACAACTTCTTCTCTCAAAAAGGTAAAAAAATCATACAACAAAACAACAAAGCATCTCAACCTATCTCCGGGTGTTTCGTTTTTCTTCTCCAGCTCCTCTTTTTGAAAGATAAGACAACCTTGTTCATCATTGGGAAACTATCTATGCAAGACCTCGTCATCCAACAAATAACTTTAGGATTTTTTGTCTTCTCTCTTCTTGTTTTGACATAGACAAGCCCAGAAAAACTTTTTTCTTGTCTCTCTTTGCCAATTCTTGAAGATAACGCCCCCCTACCAAAACTCTCATTTTTTGCATTTCTCTGCTTTTTATGCCATAATATATACTACCATGAGCGAAACAAAGGAGTCTACCATGGATAGAGAAGTGGCTATCAAGCGTTCTAATCTCTCGGAGGCTGAATTGCACCTCATTGAAAAGTATCTCGGCAGAAATCCAACCATCGAAGAAATCGGTATGTTTGGTGCTCTCTGGAGTGAACACTGCGGATACAAAAATACAAAACCCCTTATCAAAAAACTTCCCACAAAGGGGAAACATCTTCTCCAGGGACCGGGAGAAAACGCCGGCGTTATCAAGGTAGGAGAGTACGCCGTAGCCTTCAAAATAGAGAGCCACAATCACCCTTCAGCTGTTGAACCCTATGAGGGAGCAGCCACAGGAGTGGGGGGTATTCTTCGGGATGTTTTTGCTATGGGAGCACGACCTATCGCTGTTCTTGATAGCCTACGATTTGGAAAAGTAGATTCCCCCCGTACCCGTTATCTTGCTGAAGGGGTCATCAAAGGTATCAGTGATTATGGAAATCGCGTTGGTATTCCTACCGTTGGAGGAGAAGTAGTTTTTGAGGAGAGTTATGAAGGAAATCCGCTTGTCAATGTGATGTGTGTGGGTGTGGCAAAGCCAGAACACATCATCAAGGCTGTAGCCAAAGGGGAGGGAAATCTTCTCTTCTACTACGGATCCAAAACCGGCCGAGATGGACTTGGGGGAGCTACCTTTGCTTCAGCCGAACTTTCCAGTGAGGGAGAAGATCAGCGTCCATCTATTCAGGTGGGTGATGCCTTTACCGAGAAATTGATTCTTGAAGCAACCCTTGAACTCATTGAAAAGAACCTCGTAATCGGCATTCAAGACATGGGTGCTGCTGGTCTCACCAGTTCAAGTGTGGAAATGGCTGCCCGTGGGAAAAGTGGTATCGAAATCGATATAGACAAAGTTCCTGCTCGTGCGTCCAACATGACGGCATATGAATTTCTGCTCTCCGAAAGCCAGGAACGAATGCTCGCCTGTATTGAACCAGCTAAACTCCCTGAAGTAGAAAAGGTCATGCAAAAATGGGAGCTTGATTATGCTGTTATTGGCAGGGTAACCTCAACAGAAAGGGTAGTTGTCTATGAAAAGGGTAAGGTTGTAGCTGATATCCCTATTCGTTATCTGGTAGATGATGTCCCTCTCTATGTAAGAGAAGTGAAAAAACCTTCCTATTTAGATGAAGTTCGTTCTATACCCTCTTTTCACCTACCCCATGATATGACATCCCTTTTGAAAGATCTGTTGAAACACCCTTCTATTGCTTCCAAGCGCTGGGTATACAAACGCTACGACCACATGGTCCAGACCAATCTGTTAGCTGAACCCATGGAAGCAGGAGGCGCTATGCTTCGTCTCAAAGGAACTACCATCGGACTTGCTATGAGTACTGATGGGAATGGCCGATATACTTACTTAGATCCTTATACAGGAGGAATGCAGGCTGTTGCAGAAGCCACCCGAAACATCAGTTGTATGGGAGCCGAGCCCTATGGCATTACCAACTGTCTCAATTTTGGCAATCCAGAAAAATCCCCTGTTTATTACCAGATTGCCAGAGCCATGGAAGGCATGGGAAAAGCCTGTGAAGTATTAGAAATCCCTGTAACTGGTGGAAATGCCTCCCTTTACAACGAAACTGACGGAGAAGCCATCCTCCCTACCCTGATCGTGGGAGTAGTAGGTGCTATTGAAGACTACAAAAAAGCCATATTCTCTCCTTTAAAAGCCCCAGGTCATACTATCTATCTTCTTGGTCAACCTCGCGAAGGTATAGGAGGAAGTATGGCCCTCAAACTTCTCACAGGCAAAATTGCCGGCGAATGCCCCTTCCTTGATATAGAAGAAGAAAAGCGTCTCCAGAAGTGTATCCGGGAACTGATTTCCAGGGAACTTATTCTCTCCTGTCAGGATGTCTCTGATGGAGGTCTAGCCGTTGCTCTCTCAGAATGTGCTCTTATGGGAGAAGTGGGTATCCGTGTAGAAACAGAAGGAGATATCTCTCCTGAGGCCTTTTTCTTTGGAGAGTCTCAGTCTCGTCTTGTGATTTCTGCACTCCCCCAGCATGAAGAGACCATCAAGCATATCTGTACACACTATCATATCCCTCTGACCCGATTAGGAAGAACAACCTCAGACAATACCATAACCATCACCTACGAAAAACACACCCTTTCTCTTTCTGTCCAGGAGGCAAGAGAACTGTATATGACAGAGTATCTCTAGTTCCTATTGTAAGGAGGCATGTATGGGGTTTGCAGGGTTGTATTTCTTTGTTCTCTTTGGTTTGTTATTTCTCTTTTTGTGGGCAAATCTAACAAACCTTAAACTCCCTGCAACCAAGGTTCTCTCACTCAACGTATTTCTTCTTCTGGTGTGGATCTTTGCTAAACTCATGTTAGTCTCCGGCATAGGGTGGGAAAGTACTCGTTTCTGGCTTCAGATCATGACTGCCGTCTCATGGCTTCTTCCCGCCTCTCTTCTCCATTTTGTGATTGAAATACGAAGAACTCTTTTAGGAAAGGTGTATTACTATAGCGGAATTATTCTGACCTATCTTATCCCTGCTCTGGTTTGCATAGGCCTGTTCTCCGTTCCCTCTCTCATGCCATCAAAATACATCTATATTGGCCAGTATGTATGGGATGGATTTTTCTCTTCTTTCTTTATGTATCTTCATACATTATATATTCTTGTCTATATCATAGCCACTCTTTCTCTTCTGGCAGTGTACCGTTATCCATTGACTGATATTATTTTGATCAATATGTCTTTTTTTGCTTTTTTTCTGCGAACCTTTCTGCTCACTTTTGATATAGCCACTTATTGGAAAGGATGGTTTTTCTTGCAACCATCTCTTGCTCTTCTTTCGTATCTTTCTCTCTGGATCTTGTATAGAAAAAATTTCTGGTTTGAAGAAACTTTCTCCTCTCATGCCCTTCACAAACTCTTGAAGGACTTTTCTCTTCCTATTCTCATTGTGAAAAAAAACTATTCTCTATGGTATATGAATCAGGCCATGCAAAATCTCCTGAATCTCTTTCCACCACCCTCTTTGAATACCTCTCTTCACGAATATAGCCATCTGTTTACCAATAGTGATGAGCTTTTCGATATGCTTGAACAACTTTCGGGAAATACTCCCACCACCTACAGGCTTATCAGGATAAAAACAAACGAAACAGAGAGATCTTTTTATACCTATGGAGAAGCTATCCTTCTGTCAAAAAAACTTATCGCTGGATATGTCTTGACCTTTACCCCACTTGAATCAGAAAAAATAACCCAACTTGCTGAAAAGCATGTAAAACTTCACAAAGAGTTTGAATCTCTCCACCGTCTTTATCAACAAATCTTGCAAACGATTGATCTGCCTCTTTTTCTGACAGATACATCCTGGACTATTACAGAGATAAATGCCGCTGCTTATAAGCTTCTGGGATTCAACCCTGAAAATACCCCCCTGATAGGAAGTACTCTTCCTCTTCCTCGTATCATCATGGAACAAATGAAAACCACAGAAAGCCAAAAATTCTTACTCGAAATCAACTTTGGTGGAAAAGAATGGCAAAAAATCTCTTGCCAGAGAAAAGACACCCCTGTGATTGAATTTTTTGTAAAAAAGATGGAAAATTCCTATCTCTTTTTGCTTCGGGATACCCGTTCTCTTTCCTCTTCTGGAGAACAATTCTCGTTTGAGAGCCGATTTTATCGCCATCTTTACCACCTCACCATACATATCCTGCAATCCCCTCAATCTCCTCCATGGGAGAAAATCCTTGAAAGTTTTGTGGAAATTTTCCCCTCAAGAGGATATATTGTCTCTCTTTCAGAAGTACAAAATAATGAGATAGTTGTTCCAAAAGCTGTCCGTGGGGCTGACATCACCACAATTGAAAAGATGGGAAATCTTCTGGGAGGCTCTCTTTTTTCTCTTCCTCTTCGTATACCTCCTCACTTTTCTATGGAAAAAAGCATTATGCTCTCGGGAAAGCTCAACAAGATTACCGGTGGGCTTCAGGAACTTTTTTTCTATTCTGTCAATCCTATGATTACCATGATTCTTGAACACATGATTAGTGTAGGCGATATATACGCCATTGGTATCAGCAACAAAGAGACAATCCATGCTCTCTTGGTCATCATTGTCAAAAAAGGCTTCACATTCCAGGAACTTGAATGGCTTGAACCTTTTGGAGAAGAGGTGAGTCGGATTTTAGAGTTTCGTTCTCTTTTGATATCTCGAGAATAAACAGAACCACTCCATCACCGCAAGCCATGATCCCCAAAAAATCTTATCCTTCTAAATTCTGAAGCGAAAGAAACGTTTCATAATCCCCAGAAGAAAAGAAAACGAGAATAATTTTTTCAAAAAGACCCACATAATCCTTTATCGCAAAACACACCAAAGGCACAGACCGTTCAAATGGAAACCCATATACCCCCGTTGAAATGGCAGGAAAAGCAATGCTCTTGCACCCAAGTGAATAAGCCAGCTTCAAGGATTCACGGTAGGCAAGGACCAGTGTTTCATCCTCTCCATAGCTTCCACCTCTCCACACAGGTCCTACTGTGTGAATAACATACTTTGCCTTCAATCTCCCCGCTAAAGTAGCCACAGCTCTTCCGGGAGGAAGTCCATCCGGCCATTCTGTTTGGCGAATTTTTCGACATGCTTCAAGGATGGCAGGTCCACCCACACGATGAATAGCTCCATCCACTCCACCCCCACCAAGAAGGCTAGAATTAGCAGCATTTACAATGGCGTCCGCCTCTACCGTCGTAATATCTCCCTGCATAACCAGTACACGACCATTACAAAGCGTTCTCATTGATTTCCAGCTCCTATTCTCATAATCAAAAAAATCAGAAACAAAAAAGAGGTGATGGTAGCAAAAAGCCCATAAAAAAAGTATCTATTCTTTCTCATAAAAATCTCTGATATTCCAACAACAGAATGCACTATCTGCTTAGCATAGTCCTCCGGCTGATGAAGTTGCATAAGCACCTGCATATAACGCTCCACCCGTTCTTTATGATCCCTACCAAGTCTCAGAATATCTCCAGCCCAGAAGATACCATCTCCTTCTTCATTGACCTTGATCTGAGGACGCAAAAGCCTATAACAAAACACACTGGAAACAAGAAGAAAAAAAGCACTCACAAACAAGAGGAAAAAGATGAAAACCGTTGACTTCACTACCGAAAAAAGAAGAACAACCTCTCGTCCAAGAAGGACAGCAATCACGCCATTCCAGGAAAGGAGAACAGAAACCTTAACATCGAATTGCTGAATCTGTTTAGTGATAGCCTCATAGGTATGAATCACAAATTGATATCTCAGGTTTTCCTGCATGTTCTCCTTTCCTGAATGGGGAAACACTATTCTATGTCAAGACTCACCCGACAATTCTTGAGACTAGCTGGATCCACACCAGAGAGAGGTTTCGAGGAACCTGCCGCACGAATCACAAACTTACTTTTGTCAAGCTGAGAATTCTTCAGAATATACGCAAGCACTGCCTCGGCCCGAGCCTTTGAGAGAGCGATATTTCCTTGTTTTCCATCCTGAGGCTCTTCTGGTCCCACTGCATTGGCATGTCCTTCAATCACTACCTTCCGACCTGTAGGAAGTGCATTGATAGCCTGGGAAAGAGCTGGAATAACCACCTGTTTCATAAAGGTATCTACATCATAACCCATCACAGTATACCTGGGATCCTTCAAAGGAATTTCTGCTGAATTGTAAGCAAAAGGAATATCCGCAATCCGATTCTTGAACTCCGAACGCACCTTCTGATAAGCCTGCTGTTCAGCATTACCAGCAGCCTGAGCTGCTTGTTGCTTCAATGCCTCAGTATTTACGTTGATCTGAGCAAAAACCATACCACCTACCATCAAAAACATCACCACTATTTTTGAAGTCATAACATCCTCCCTTCTTTAAAAAATAAAGTTTACAAATAAAAAAATAATATTTGTTATCTTTAGAGTCAAATCTTTATTCAACCCTTTGACGGGAAGAAACATAACCATCGACCAGAGGTACTTCAATACGAGCAATCGTGACACCATGTTTAGATCCAATGCGAAACAGAGATGGATCCAGATTCATTCCTCGAAGCAAGAGAACAACGAGAGCTATCCCAAGCCCCGCACCTTCCGTTGTATCCATCTGTTCTGCATAGTATTGGGCAAGGTCTGTATATTCCATAGCCAATTTTAATTTCATACGTACCCTATACTCCTCAATAGGAATAATCTCTGAATTGTTAATCACCTCAAAAATTATCGCTTCTTTATGCCAGTTTGCCCGAAATTCTACCCACAGATCATGTTCTCTGAGCATCTTTTCATACTCAGAATACTGAAGTCTATCAAGCATTTCTTTGAAAAGAATAAGACCATTCACATACTCTCCCATGTTATTGATATCCAGATGATTCTTGATAAAAAAGACTCGTTTGAGATTTGCCTTTGTCGCATTGACAACCAATTCCTTGACACAGGAGTACAGAGGATCAATATATTCCTCTTTGCCAGTCTCAAGAAAAATCTCACTAATAAACTCCCGAATATTTTCATTTACCTCCTCATTATTATAATAAAAACGCACATGAAAACGAGTATGTTTCTTGAACTGATCAAACCACCCCATATAATGCCCCTTTGTTTGAAAGATATATGTATATTATACAGATTTTTCAAAAAAAATCTATAATTTTCCTGAAAAAAGAAAAAAAATTCCTTTTCCAAAAATACTCTCTTTTCCTCTTGACTTTTCCTTTCTTTTACCTTATAATATTAGTCTCAATAAGGGAAAACGACGCGGGATAGAGCAGTCTGGTAGCTCGTCGGGCTCATAACCCGAAGGTCGAAGGTTCAAATCCTTCTCCCGCAAAGACGGCGGGGTAGCTCAGCTGGTTAGAGCAGCGGAATCATAATCCGGTGGTCGAGGGTTCGAGTCCCCCCCCCGCTAAGAGAAAGACAATACCAGGGGTTGTAGCTCAGCTGGTTAGAGCACAGGCCTGTCACGCCTGGGGCCGCGGGTTCAAGTCCCGTCAACCCCGACTCATAAAAGGGACTGCCAAGCAGTCCCTTTTATTTTTTGAAAAGTTGACTTTCTTTTCCTACTCCATGTATAATTGTATTCCCTTTTTTGAAGACAAGGAGCCACCCTCTCGATATGAAACAAAAAAATAAACTTCTCCTGATGTTAGGTTCTTTTTTTGTCCTGTTTTTCCTTTCTTTTGCGTCTATGCTTCTTTTGATTATTAGATTTGTTCCTTCTCAAAATCTTCCGGAAGAGGGAATCATTGTTATTTTTGGAGCCGGGATATATTCCTCCCGACCATCTCTCACCCTCCAGATGCGACTTGATAAAGGAAAAGAGATTTTCTTTTCTCTGAAAAAACCTCTCATTTACCTAAGTGGAACCCGCCCTGAAGTTATTATTATGAAACAATATCTCCTCAAAAATAATATCCCTAAAGATGCCATCTTTGAAGACCCTGATGGAAAAACCACAGCCCATACTATTCGAAACCTTGCTAAACGCTATCCAAAAACCAATCTCATTTTAGTGAGCCAGCACTACCATCTCAGACGAATCGCTCTTCTCTGCCGAAAATATCACCTTCTTTCTACCTGGTTCATCTCAACCGAGCGTCGCCCAACTGATGATCAGAACCTTCTTCTTCTGCGAGAAGCTTTTGCCCTTTACAAAGCCTTTCTCTGGGATTAGGGAATGAAGATTAAAGAGATTTTTCTTTCCCTCCAGGGAGAAACTCCATTTGCGGGGATACCTTTTCTCTTTGTGAGACTCTCAGGATGTAATCTTCGATGTCAATATTGTGATACCCCAGCCGCCATACATCCCTCACCCTTCTGCCACATCTATCTTCCTCAAAATGAAATGACCCTTCCAAATCCTCTCTCAGTAGACAGAGTAGCTTCACTTCTCCAATCTTTCTCTGGATACTGGCTGAGTTTTACTGGAGGAGAACCACTCCTTCAACACAAAGAAATAGAATCCTTTCTTCATCTTGCCCCCCACTTCCGTTTCTGGATGGAAACGAACGGGACCCTTTTCTCCCACATCTCATCCACCCTTCTGGAAAAGATTGATGTCTGGTCTATGGATATCAAACTTCCCTCTGCCACAGGCCAGGAGCTCTGGGACTTCCATGAACGATTTTTCTTCGCTCTTCAGCCAGCAAAAACCATCATTCTCAAATCTATTCTCACCCCCACCACTCCTTTGTCCGAAATGGAAACCCTGTGGAAAGTTTTCCAGAACTGGAAAACCAAACGAGAGGACATCATTCTTATCTTTCAACCCGTAACATACAAGAAAGAAATCCTCACGGGAGATGCCCTCTTATGGGCTTACGAGAAGGTTCTCAGTGTGCCCGATGGAAGTGTTCGTATCCTTCCCCAGATTCATCCTCTATTGAATATTCGCTAAAAACGAGCTGAATAGCCGAGTCCCCATTGTCCTGTAAGAGAATCATAGACAAGATAGATTTCCTCCTCAGAAAGTCCATAAGCTGTCAATCCCATAGAAACCAAAGAGGACAAAATCCCATAGGTAAATAGCCGCTGTTGCCATTCCCCATACCAGGCCACCTGAGAGGCATACGCATCCCTCTGAGCATCAGTTAACAAGGGATTATACAACTGATCCTCATAATACCTTCTCAAAGCAGAAGTATAGAAATGGGCACCCATAAAACCTATGGTAAGCCCCCAACTCCCATAACACAATCCCCACGCTATATTTTTCCTCCATTGACGTCGAGCTAGAGGTTCTCCCCTGCCTACTACAAACACCATATCTGGCTTCTCACGAGTGAGACTAAAGGAATAATAAATATCCTCATAATTTCTATCCTCTGAACGAATGAGAAGCATATGCGAATCAACAAGAGAAATATTGCTTATGACCAGAGGAGTAAGTCCCACATAAAGGGAATCTAAAAAGACCAGACGATTGCTCTCTCCCGTGAGAGTCATGCTTCCCGTCATCTCCCTTGGTTGAAGAACACCCCTCACCACATTTGTTCCCCCCTTTTGAATCTTTGCCCGATAGGATACGGTCTCAAAGCCCTCTTTGACAAACTGAAGAGTATGGTTTCCAGGACGTACTCCTTCATAGACGATAGGAGTCCTGCCAATATACACACCATTAAGATAGATGTTGGCATCTTCTGGTTCCGAAAGCACCTCCATGTCAACTAAATCTCCCTCAAGATAGAAACGTCGGATCTGCCCCCTCTGTCTGAGAATCTCCTCATAGAGTTTGTCCTCCGTTGTTCGAATTACGATCTCCTGTTGATTGGTAGTAAAAGCTTTGAGTTTTAGAAGAACAAGGGTTACAGTTACCGCCGACGGTCCCATTTTGTTTTCCTCGACAGAAAATCTCCCATATACCCGCCCTTCATAAACCCAGTCTGGCAAAACAGTATTGGTAGGTTGAAGACCCACACCCGCAGGAAGATTGGTTGCCTTTGGCTGAGGCTTTTCCAGACGCCATGAAAAAGAAAAACGAGAGAGAGCTTCTATCAAACCAGGAAATTCCTTCTCAAGAAAATCATCATACCTGTTGGTCAGAAAACGAAAAATATTGGTAGTGGTAATATTGGTAAAGCGATTGGTAGAAATCATCCCCTTGTTGGTCTCTATTGTCACCTGTACCTGAGTGATCACCATAGAAGAAAGGGTTTTGTACGATTCCCAGGAAGGAACCTTCGCCGAAAGAATCTTGTCTTCTAAAGCAAAAGGAAACCCTCGAAGCCATATATATTCCTTGCCATCCACAAGGGTATAGTCTTTTTCAAGTGATTGAAGAACCAGAAATACCGTTTCAGGAAGAGCCTCCTCAAGATAGGCAAAATTGGTCCTACGAGTTTGATTGGTAAAGGGAAAAAGAACAAGTGGATAATCCCTTGCATAAAAATCCAGAAGAAGCTTTTCTACCTTTTCCCTTTCTCTGGAGACATCCTCTTTGAGAGCACTACCACACCCAAGGACAAGCCCGCAAAGAAACACAAGAAATAGCCTATTCCTTCTCAAAAAGAACCGTAAGTGACGCAATGGTTTCTCCAAAATCATTTTCATAAATCCGGAAGATACTTTCAAAATCATACTGGCTCTTCATTTCCTCTCGAAAAAAATTGACAAAATACAACCCCAAACCTGCACCAATCTGGTCTTCTCTCTCTCCTACAAAGCCAT
>JBKBIS010000350.1:0-1099 GCA_046294145.1 Brevinematales bacterium
ATCCTTGTTGGTTACAATGAGGGGCCACATGAAATCATTCCACGTGAAAAGATAGGTAAAAATAGCCATAGTAGAGATGGCTGTTTTTGAGAGAGGTACAATAATGGTGGTCAGGATTTGCCAGCGTGAAGCACCGTCAATGTAGGCAGCTTCTTCAAGAGAAGCTGGTATAGAAAGAAAATACTGTCGGAGCATAAAGGTTCCATAGGCGGAGAAAGCCCCTGGGAGAATAAGAGCTGGATAGGTATCAATCAGAGAAAACTGGGGTATAAATGGCAAAATACGATTGAGGAAGAACCCATTTTTCATCATGATGAATACCGGGATCATCATCACTACTCCTGGTACCATGAGCGTGCCAAGATACGTGAGAAAGACCTGATCTCTTCCAGGCCAGCGAAGTCTGGCAAAGGCATAGGCTGCCATAGAACAGGTGATGATCTGAAGCAGAACCACAGCCACTGATACAATAATAGAGTTGATGTAATATTGTGCAAAAGGGGTGATTCCCTGTCTACTCCAACCGGCAAAGAAGGCACCATCGTAGGAAAGCTTGGGGATATTCATCTCTGTTCTACCAAAGAAGTTGTACCACCATGGGGAAATGATACGCTGGGGGACAATTTTCCCATCAAACACATCCTGAGGGTATTTAAGCGAGGTGGATACTGTTACCAGGAAGGGCAAAATGAAGATAATCGCAAAAAGAGCCAGAATAATGTACGCAATAATAGCCCTTATCATTTGTTGGCGACGTCTTTGTTCTTGCAAAGAGAGTCCACCTGTTTTTTCTATTGTGATCTCTTTTGTATCTGGCATAATTTTCCTCCTTTAGTATTCCACATTCTTTTCAGTGAATATCCACTGAAGCAAGGTAGCTATCATCACTAGTCCGAAAAGGATAACGGCAATAGCTGAAGCATATCCCATCTTTCCCCACTTGAAAGCGTTGTTGTATACGTAATATACGATGGTTGTAGTAGCACCAGCAGGGCCACCTCCTGTCAAGGCATACTGGGTTCCAAAGGCCTGGAATCCACCAATGATGCCCATCACAAGGATAAAGAAGTTCGTTGGACTAAGGAGTGGCCAGGTAATA
>JBKBIS010000351.1:0-1090 GCA_046294145.1 Brevinematales bacterium
GCGAATCTTGATGCTGCAAATTCTCAGCCAGTCTCAGTGTAATGTTACGAGCATTGAAAAGGCTTTGGGTATGTCACAGTCTTCTGTTTCTCAACATCTTCGGGTTTTGCGGTTGGCTGGTATCATTGAACCAATTCGTGATGGAAAAGAGATCTGTTATCATATCGTTGATGAGCGGGTAAAAAGAATCTTGAATGTTTTTTATCCTCAATAGTGTTTTTTTTGAAGGGAATGGATTTGAATTATGAATATCAGGCTTGATATAGCCTATGATGGTTCTTCTTTTTTTGGTTGGCAACGCCAAAAAGATAAACCATCCGTTCAGGCAACTCTGGAAGAGGCTCTTTCTCAACTTCTTCGGCAAAATGTCAGGGTTTCAGGTAGTGGCAGAACTGATGCAGGTGCACATGCCTTTTGTTATACCACGAATTTTCATTGTGAGAGTCTTCCGTTTCCGATTGAGGTTTTGCCCAGGGTACTTCCTTCGTATCTTCCTTCTTCGATTATTCCCCTTCGGGCTGTAGAGGTGGGGAAAAATTTTCATGCCAGGTTTAGTGCGATGGCACGAGAGTATGTCTATGTGGTATGGAAAGGGAACATACTTCTTCCTTTTTTTCGTTCATATGTCTACTGGATGCCACATACTTACGAAAGACAGAGGCTTCAAGAAGTTTGTTCTCTCTTTGTTGGGGAACACAACTTTTGTTTTTTTTGCTATGGTTATGGAAGGGAGGCACAAGAGGTTAATTTTCATCGAACTATAGAATATTTTCGCTTTTTGGAAAGGCACAATTGGCTGATTTTTTTTATCAAGGGAAATGGTTTTCTGCGCGGTATGATTCGTACACTTGTCGGAGTGAGTCTACAGGTAGCAATGGGAAAACTTTCTTGCGATGATGTTTTTCATGCCCTTCACGGAGAAAAAGATATTCCACAACCACTCAAAAAAGCAGTGCCAGCAGATGGGCTTTATTTCAAGAGAGCTTACTATTCAATATCCCATGAACTTGATGAGAAGATAGAAGACAGGAGCCGAGAAGAGTACTGAATCAAATCGATCAAAAAATCCCCCATGACCTGGAAGAAGGTT
>JBKBIS010000352.1:0-1082 GCA_046294145.1 Brevinematales bacterium
TATGGTCATCATGTGGGGGATATTATCCTCAAGGATATTGCAGATGTAATGGTAAGTGAATCAAGACAGGCGGATTATCTTTTTCGGGTAGGAGGGGATGAATTTTGTATTCTTTTTTCTGATATTTCTAATGTAGAAGATATTCGTTTATATAGTGATCGTATTTATGAGGCAGTGAAACGATACCAAAAGCGAAAACCTTCCGTTGTTTTAGAAACAATTACGGTGAGTGTGGGTTGGGCTATGGAGAAAGATGCTTTGAGCTGGGTTGAGGTGTTTGAGAAGGCAGATAAGCATATGTACGAACAAAAGAGGAAGCATCATGAAAATCATTGGTATAAGGGATGAAAGGAATTGCTATTTTCAGGGAATATGGGAAGGGGAAAGTGTTCGTTTGTTTGACTTTTCTACAGGACGGGTTATTGGTGAAAAAACTCTTGATAGAGTTCGGTGGGATGTGCCAGTGCGTCCTACCAAAATTGTTGCTGTAGGACTTAACTATCGTCTTCATGCAGAAGAACTCAAAATGCCAATTCCTGAAGAACCTGTGCTTTTTTTGAAACCATCGACAGCCCTTCTCCCTCATCTGGAGACTATTCTCTGGCCATCTCAGAGTGATCGAGTTGACTATGAGGCAGAACTGGCTGTTGTGATAGGCAAAGAGGCAAGAAACGTTTCTGTTTTTGAGGCCAGAAAGTATATTCTTGGTTTTACCGCTTTCAATGATGTTACGGCAAGAGACCTTCAAAAGAAAGATGGGCAATGGACACGAGCGAAAGGCTTTGATACTTTTGCTCCGTTGGGTCCTGTGATCGAAACAGAATGGTGGCCAGAGGATAGTACCAGGATAAGACTCAAGAAAAATGGGATTGTGTGTCAGGATGATGTTTTTGGAACTATGATTTTTTCTGTTGAGCAACTTGTGAGTTTTGTGAGTTCAGTGATGACGCTTCTTCCTGGTGATGTGATTGCTACGGGAACACCGGCCGGTATCGGACCTATGACTGAGGGAGATGAGCTTTCTGTGGAGATTGAGGCACTTCATCCATTGACAAACATCATGGGAAAAAAACCATCTAAGG
>JBKBIS010000353.1:0-1078 GCA_046294145.1 Brevinematales bacterium
GTCCACTGGACAGTCCCTTTTTCTCTTTTTATCAATACCTATCGCCCTATCTCTTGTTGAGCAAAAAACTCATAGTTCTTTTCTAAAAGCCCAAACTCTTGACATTTCCCCTTCTCGTGGTATAATTATAAGACTAAAAAGCAAGGAAACCGCATGGCCAAAAACCCTCCTGTCACGCCTGATGAGACGCTTCTCTCTCTTTTGTCCAACCTCTCAGATCCAGCTCTCCTCGTTGAGTGCAATACCTATCGTATCCTGAAGGCTAATCATGCTGCTCTTTCTATTTACGGCTACATCTATCACAAAGATCTCTCTCACAAAAGTTTTTTTGAACTTTTTGCTGAACCTTCTTTTCAAAAGAAGTCCTGTCAGGGATCCACTGTTCTCATGGAAGGGGTGAGTTTCTTGAAACAGAATGGAGAAATCTTTCAAGGCGATATTCATGGCTATCTCATTCCTGGACAGGCAAATCCAAATCCTCTTTATCTCATTCTCATCAAAAACATTAATCCCCGTGAAGAATCGATTTACCAGAATGCTATCTGGCAATCTGTTCTCCACAATATACCACTTCTCTTGTGGGTCAAAGATATCCATGGACGATATCGCGAAGTCAATGAGAATTTCCTGCAGGTTTATGGTTTCCGGAGAGAAGAAGTGATTGGCAGAACAGATTTTGACCTTTTTCCCCAGGAATACGCCCAAGCCTCTCAAAATGAAGACCTGTGTGTCATTTACTCACGAGCCAGAATCCGCAAAGAAGACCACGTTCTCAAAAACAATAGTGAACTCTGGTATGAAACATACAAAATTCCCATTATAAATACCAGAGATGAAATTATTGGTATCGCTGCTTTTTCCATCAACATCAATGAGAGAAAAGAACTGGAACGTCAGATCAATTCCAAACAGGAATGGCTTGAAACCACTCTCCGAAGTATTGGAGAAGCTGTCATCACGATTGATATGAAAGGTTTCATCACCTCTCTGAATCCTATTGCTGAAGCCTATACTGGTACTTCACAATCAGAAGCTATTGGGCGCCCCCTTTCTGAGATTGTATTCATACGCAATCCCA
>JBKBIS010000354.1:0-1065 GCA_046294145.1 Brevinematales bacterium
GCACTTTTTCATTGCCATCAATGTTGAAGCCTTCACAGAACTTAATCTTTTCAAAAAAACAACAGGAGAAATTCTACGGGCTTTGCGTGCTTCAAAAAAAGCCCCTGGGCAAAACCGCATCTACACCGCCGGTGAAAAAGAATACGAAACCATGCAAAAGCGTCTTGTAGAGGGCATTCCTCTCGACGAGGAGGAACAAAAAGATATGATTGCCATCAGAGACACCTTTCACCTTGATTATACTTTTCCTTTTGAAAATATTATTTAGTTAGGAGGACACTATGACAATCACCAACTCTAATCTCTCATTTCTTCCCCTTGTTTACAAAGGCAAAGTACGGGATATCTATGCTATTTCTGATACGGAATGGCTAATGGTCACGACAGATAGAATCTCCGCCTTTGATGTCGTTTTCAACGAAGGTATCCCTGAGAAAGGCCGTATTCTCAATCATATTTCTCTTTTGTGGTTTGATACCATTGATTTTATTCCCAATGCTATCTGTACAAAAGATATTCTTGGCCGACTTCCCCAACTTGCCGAAAAACCAGGTATAGCTGAACGCTCCATGATTGTTCGAAAACTCAATCGAATTCCCTTTGAATGCGTCGTGAGAGGCTATCGATTTGGAAGTGTCTACGAAGAATATCAGAAAACCGGTGGAGTAGCCGGCCAAAAACTCCCCTCTGACCTCCCTCTTGCCAGTAAACTTCCTGCCCCTCTCTTCTCACCTGCAACCAAAGAAGATACAGGACACGACATAAACATTTCCTTGCAAGAATTCGAAAAAAGATTGGGAGACAGGCAACTGGCACACCAGATCGTTGATTTTTCCCTTCGTATTTATTCCATGGCATACGAAAAACTTCTTCCCCATGGAATTATTCTGGCTGATACCAAGTTTGAGTTTGCCCTCGATGAAAAGGGTACGCTTGTATTGATTGATGAGGTTCTCACACCTGATTCCTCTCGATACTGGGATAGCTCAACCTATCAGGAAGGCACCAGCCCAGCTAGTTATGATAAACAATTTGTGCGTGATTATCTCAACACCATCAAATGGA
>JBKBIS010000355.1:0-1049 GCA_046294145.1 Brevinematales bacterium
GTGGAACTGGTTATGTAACTAAAGTAGCTGACGATTGTCCTTGGGGTGAACAACTCTTTACTGCTACCATTCGCGATGTTTACCTCAAATATAGTCTGAATATGGCAGAGATCAAGTTCAACTTTGCTGACGTGAACGACCAGGGTTTCTTTACCGATCAGGGTGGACTTGGAACGAGTGCTACTGCTAAGTGGTTTACTTCTGTTGAACTTTCCTACAAGTTCTAAGGTGAGAAAGAAAGAGAGCGGCAGGGAACACCCTGCCGCTTTTTTTTGAAAAATTTTCTTTTGTTATTTATAATTATTTTGAGGATTTTTACCAGGGAGGAAATATGAGAGGTATATATATGGTGGCGATTTTTCTGATAGGACTTTGTGGGGTGTATGGTGAAGAGATAGAGCGTACCTTTGCTTTTTCGTTTGTGGGAGGGTATACCTCTCATCTGGTAGGTTATGGTTTTGATATGGGCGAAGGATGGCAGGTAGTGGTTTTCCCTTTGCAGATATGGACGGGTTCTCTTCAGACCGAGTATGCCTTTCATGAGACATGGAGTGTGATGGTAAAAGTTGGTGGAAGGGTATTTGAGAGGGATTTTATCGTTTCTGAGGAGGTTTTGTTTCGGTGGTACGGGAATGGCCCGGTTTTAGAGGGAATTTCTGTGGGTGGGGGATTTCTTTCGATGCAAACCTCTCGTCTTTTTATGATTTATCCTCAATTGGGGGCTGCCTACAAATGGGTATGGAACGGTTTTTATGTTGAACCGGGAGTATCGCTGTATACAGGGTATTATATGGGTTATTTGGGGATGAATATCAGTTTAGGTGTGGGGTATGTTTTCTGAAGAGATTTTCGTATTTCATAGGGAGGGAATTTTTCTTGTATCAGGCATGGTATGAATGGGTAATGGTTTTATAAAATCCATAAAAACACAAAAGATGAGAAAAACTATTTTATCTTTTTTCATCTGTTTCTTTTTGTTCTGTGAGGGCTTGTGAAAAGCCTACCCACATCCACACCCACATCCCGAGGTAGAAGGCATACAGAAGCAT
>JBKBIS010000356.1:0-1039 GCA_046294145.1 Brevinematales bacterium
AACTAGAAACAACCATTTGTTTTTTGTTTCCATAGGAAACCTCCTTATAAATATTTATACAAAATATTATAATTATATTTTCTCTTTTTTTCCACTTACTTTGTAAAATTAAAGAAAAAAAATTTTTTTTCTCTTATACTATATTATCCTGTTTATGTGAGGTATATCATGACAATTACTCTTTTGCAGTACACTCCAGATCCAGAGAAACTCATCGAATACAGTGCCCGTGTATGCTATCTCTCTCAGGAGAAAATAAGCCCTACCTCACATGAGAAATTTTTGCCGGGGCTTCTCAAAAACGGACATCTTTCGGTATTCGAACATGCTTCCGCTACCTTTTATATCGAGGGTATCAGCCGTGCCTGCAGTCATCAGTTGGTCAGACACAGACTTGCTAGCTTTTCCCAGCAGTCGCAACGATATGTAGAAGAAAAAAGCTTTGAGTACGTGATTCCTCCTGATATAAAAACAAATCCTGATGCCCTGAGTGTTTATGAAAACACTATGAAAAGCCTTCAAAAGGCTTATGAAAAGCTGGTTTCCCTGGGTATCAAGAGAGAAGATGCGCGTTTTCTCCTCCCCAATGCCACCTACACCACATTGAGTATGACTGCCAATTTCCGTGAATGGCTCCATATCATCGATATGAGAGTGAGTCCTCACGCCCAGTGGGAGATTCGAGAGCTTCTCATCCTCATCTGGAAAGAACTCTACGCTATTGCTCCTGTGGTTTTTGGTCTCACCTATTTTGAACACTGGAGCAAAGATTTTGATTTCAAACAAAAAATTTTTTCCCATCGCATTGCCTTATGAGACTCTCCTCAAGACTCTCCTGGAACATAGAGAATAATAAATGGGCAGAAATACTTGCTCATCACACAATTTTCTACGATCTCACCATTTCCAATCCCACAAAAGCCTTTGATCTCTCTCAGTACGAAAAAACAATCGTCAATGCCCTCTCACAACCTGAAGCCATCTCCTATGAACCATCTCCACTTGGCTTAAAAAGTGCCCGGGAATTTTTAGCAGAAGC
>JBKBIS010000357.1:0-1035 GCA_046294145.1 Brevinematales bacterium
TACCACACCAGGCACATCATCATTAGCTATGAGAATCATATTACCTGAAGGTGTAGCCTCAAAAAAATAATTATTGAAATTTACCATCTTCCCATGGATCTGAGCATACACTGTTCCCCAGAGTTCCAGTTCTTCTTTATCGCTTTTCACCAGAATTTTAAGAAGATTGGTATACTCACACGGCGTATCATCCATAATCTCTTCAATCTTGATTCCTCTCGCCTGAGCCGTGGAAAGAGAATTCACATAGTTCACGGTATCCCCAAGAAAAGGCATAAAAAGGCCTTTCAAAAGGGAACGAGTAAGAAGATTGATATCTTTTGAAGAAATTTCTCCATGCCCCACCACTCTCACTGCCTCAAGCTGGCCTTCCAAAATCTGACCTGCCACATTTCCCAATCTTTCAGAGAGTTGTACGAAGGCCTTGAGACGATTGAAATCCTCTTTACTTATAGAAGGCATATTCACTGAATTGACAATCATCCCGTGGAGCAAAAAGTTAGCAACAGCCTCAGCACTTTCAATAGCTAC
The DNA here is from genome assembly GCA_046294145.1 of Brevinematales bacterium. GTDB lineage: Bacteria > Spirochaetota > Brevinematia > Brevinematales > Thermospiraceae > Thermospira. Next base: position 532 of record JBKBIS010000357.1, read on the forward strand.
ATTGTACTGAGCCTCTGATGTTGAAGCCCCAAGATGGGGAGCAAGAATACAATTTGGTGCATCAAGAAGAGGATTATTGGAATCAAAAGGCGGTTCCTTAGAATAAACATCAATAGCCGCACCTGCAATCCGACCACTTTTGAGTGCCTCTGCAAGGGCTACCTCGTCGATAATCCCTCCACGAGCACAATTGATAATACGCACAGATTTCTTCATCATCTCAATCTCTTTTTTGCCAATCAGTCCACGTGTAGCGTCGGTGAGAGGAGTATGCACGGTAATAAAATCAGACTCTTTGTAAATCTTTTCAAGAGAAGCAAGCTCAATTTCAAGCTTTTGAGCCATTTCCTCCGAGAGATAGGGATCATAACCAAGAACCCTCATTCCGAAAGCTCTGGCTCTTTTAGCTACCTCTGTTCCAATACGTCCAAGCCCAATGATACCAATAGTTTTGTTGAGAAGTTCTACCCCTTTGAAGCTTTTTCTGTCCCATACCCTCTGCTG
>JBKBIS010000358.1:0-1014 GCA_046294145.1 Brevinematales bacterium
GATGCAAAAAATCTTTCCATCCAAAGAATGAAATACCTTCAGGAAGATAATATATAATCACGAAGAAAAACAAGATCAAAAGATTGATAACTGTTAAAACACCTGTTTTTTTTGCTGACCAGGACTTCTTCATAGATGACCCCTTTTATTTGATATCCCAAAGTTCATACACTCTCACAGGCTCTTTTTTCCCCTTGACCCTTGTCAGATCAAGCTCACGAACTACGACACTATCCTTGACTCGAGCATACGTAAACTCAGAGATAATAATCTGGGTATGATAAAACTTATTAAGCCCCTTGATACGAGAAGCCAGGTTTACCGAATCTCCAATAGCCGTGTAATTCTTCTGTTTATCAGAACCCACATTTCCGACTACCGCCCTGCCAGTATTCAATCCAATATTCACAATCACCGGTTTCAACCCAAGTCTCTTTTGCTCCTGGTTGAACAATTCCACACGTTGAAGCATTTCCACAGCTGTCTTGCACGCCAAATACGCATGTTGAGAATCCTCAATAGGAGCCCCCCAAAAAGCCATAATCATCTCTCCCATATACTTATCAAGTGTACCATTCGACTCAATAATCATGTCCCCCATAAAACCAAAGTACCGATTGAGAAAATTCACAATTTCCCGAGCGCTAAAACCCTCAGTAACCTCATGAAAATTTTTAATAGAGGAGAAAAAGATAGTAATTTCCCTTTCACTCCCCCCTAACTGCAAAACATCAGGATTCTCAATAAGAAGATCCACTAACTTTGGATTAAGATAACTTGAGAAGGTCTGACGAATAAAACTCTTTTCTCTACTTTCTGTAATCAGCACATATACCTGAGCAAACACGAGTATCAGAACAGAATCAAGAAAAGGGACAAAGGTAACTATATGCCAATCCTTGAAAAATCCTCCCACTCCCACTATAAAAGGCACAAAGGAAACCCCTGCACCCAGCAACAGCCATCCCGTTCTGCCCCTCACAGCAAGAAGAGCAACAAGCATCACAAGAAGCA
>JBKBIS010000359.1:0-1005 GCA_046294145.1 Brevinematales bacterium
AGAACATTCCCCCCACACCTCCTATTATCCCCACCAGGGGCACCACCACAAGAAGCCAGCGAATATACTTTTTGGCCCATCTGTGTCTCATCCATAACCACATTTCTACCACAAGTATACTGAGCCCTTCCAAAAAAAGAGCTATCCACGCCATCCTCGAGGTAGAAAGCACTATCATAAACACGGCCAAGAGCAAATACAACGCTATAGCTATTTTTTGAATACCCCTACTCTGCCGAAACCATACCCACAAAAGAGGTGGAAGAACAATCAAATAAGTAGCATAATACGAAGGTTCATAACTCCATCCATTTACACGATAGAGAGAGTACTCTCCAAACAGCGAAAGTACCCCTTGAGTCCTCCACAAACCTTCTCGGATCCAACCAAGAGAAGGAACAACCCACTGAAGCCAGCCCATCACAAGAGCAGGCAGAAACGAAAGCATATACACTACAAGCAACTTACCAAGAAACCTTTCTTTCACATTCTCCTTTTCCCATGAACTCCTCGCCACCATATTCATCATTCCAATTACCCAGAAGACCAACACCCATAACCAGAGAGCATAGCCTAAACTTCTGGACCACAAACTGCTATTCAAAGCAAAAATAGTATTAAGCAAAGCGAACAAAACCAACCATCCCCATCCAGGCACAAGAAACACCCGCCGCGAACGAACAATCTGGATAAACCACATCGTCTCAAGAAGCATTATCACAAGGAGAGCAAAACGCACGTTAAAACCGGAAACATTCACCACCAACACAATATCCATTGAAGCAGTGACAAACACAAGTCCGATGAGAATCCAGACCAGATACTCCTTCGCTCTTTTCATGACTCTCTCCGAAGTAACCAGGCTACCATCACCCCAAGAGCCATGGAAAGCGAAAGCATACCATAAAGAGCCCATCTCTTCTCTACCTGGAGCTGGGGGACTACCCGAACTTCAGGACCATACCACCTCACATGAGAAAAATTTGTCCTTAGATAACTATCAAG
>JBKBIS010000035.1:0-10620 GCA_046294145.1 Brevinematales bacterium
CGGTCACTATGACCACACAGGAGGAATGGAATACCTTTCTCATACCACGTCTCTCAAACATATCTGGGCTCATCCGCTTGCCACAAGGCCAAAATACCGAATGGACGGCTCAGATATCGGAATGCATCTTCCAGCCAAGCTGACACACCTATACACCCCTGTAGAAACCAACATTGAGATATTACCAGGGGTTTGGATTCTTTTGCCTGCGAAGATAAGTTATCAGGATGATTGCCATTTTGACAATCTTTTGGTAGAAGAGAATGGCGAAAAGAAAGAAGATACTTTCGAAGATGAACTCTCCCTGGTCATTGATCATGGAGAGTCTATAAGCCTTTTCACCGGTTGTGCCCATCGTGGTATCACCAACATCATAGAAAACACCTGGCAGCTATTTGATAAACCTTTTCAACTCGTGATGGGAGGTTTTCACCTGAGGCACACTTCACCAGAAATTCGACAGGCCATCATCTCACGACTTGTTTTTTACCCCGTATCACAATATGCCGTCTGCCACTGTACAGGTCTGGAAGCCTATCATGACATGAAAAGCATTATGGATAAACGCATTACCTACGCCTCAGTGAGCACCCATCTTTCCCTTCTCTCATGAAATCGAGATATGTATATCATAGACCTGTTCATAACGTTTTTGAAGATATCTAGCAAAATAAACAGGATTGAGATCTTCTCCAGAAACACGTCTAACCAAAGTAGTCGCATCATAACGGCGACCGTGTTGGTGAATATTCTCTCTCATCCAACCAAGAATAGGAGAAAAGTTCCCTTCTCTCACAAGAGAAGAAACATCAAAGATCTTTTGTAGACTTTCATACCACTGAGCAGCATAAAGATTCCCAAGAAGATAGGTGGGAAAATATCCAAAAGAACCATGAGCCCAGTGAATATCCTGAAGAATACCATGAGCATCATCCGGGGGAACAATACCCAGATACTCCTCGTAAAGCTGGTTCCACAAGAGAGGAGCATCGAAAAGAGTTATCTCTCCACGAAAAAGTTTCTTCTCTATCTCATAACGCACCACAATATGAAGTCCATACGTTACCTCATCAGCTTCCGTACGAATAAGTGAAGGTCTCACCTCATTCACAGCCCGAAACATAGCCTCAGGAGTCCCATCCTCCAGCAACGGAGAAAACACATTCTGCATAACCGGCCAAACCCACTGAATGAATTCAAGACTTCTTCCTATCTGATTCTCCCAGAAACGCGATTGAGACTCATGAATTCCAAGACTTACCGCCTGAGCCAAGGGCGTATGTTCCCAATCAGACGAAAATCCCTGCTCATAAAGCCCATGGCCAGCCTCATGAAGCACCCCATAAAACGCCCCCATCGGATCCTTCTCATCATACCTGGTGGTAAGTCTCACATCATCAAGAGCCAGCGTAGTGGAAAAAGGATGAGGTGACACATCAAGCCGCCCGCGTTTCCTATCAAAGCCTATCCGGGAAACAATCCATTCACAGAGGTGTTTCTGTTTGTCTATTGGATAGACATGTCCAAGAAAATCCTTCCTTGGGGGCCTGGCATACTCCTGAATAGCCTGCAGAGTACCCTGTATGATACGAGTCGTTTCAGAAGCCAGAGGATCAAAATCCCTCTCTGTCAGGTTCTCCTCATGAAGATCAAGAAAAGCATCATAAGCATTTGCCCTTTCATATCCAAGAGCATAAGCCTTCTCAAGAGAAAGCTCAAAAACCTTTTGCAAAGAAGGCAAAAAAATAGCATAATTCGAGTTTTTCTTCGCCTCATACCATGCCCCAAACGCCTCAGAAACCGCCATAGCCAGGGCAGTAGCCAGATCACCAGGAATCTTCACCTCTTTCTCTCTATCTCTTTTAAAAACCTCAAGAATCCGTTTCTGATCCGACGAAAGATCTTCACGTTCTGAAAAAGAGCTCAGCACATCATCCCAGAAGGGATCACATATCTTCTCATGCCAGATTCTCACAAGAAGGCTCACCTCCTCGCTTCTAACCTTTGCCCCGCCCTCTGGCATATATGTCTCCTGATCCCAAGAAAGAAGCGCTAATATCTTTTCAACAAGAGAAATCTCTCTAAGTCTCTCATAAATAGTGGTCCAGACTATCATACCTGCTCCATTTTCTCTTTTTTTCAACCCTTATACCCGGTCTCATAGAACCATTCAAAACAAAACTTTTTCAACCTCCTGACACAGACACCTCTGACATGAAAAAAGTATGCATAAATTAACAAGACAATCCCAAATGCATACAGAAGATGAATGTATTATAGGAAGAAAGCCAATAAAAGTCAATCAAAAACCGATTCTGTAAAAACACCTCACTTTTGAAGCCCCTTTCAAAAAAAAACCTTCTTTTTCCCTGGTGGGGAAAAAGAAGGCTGGAAAAGAAGAGATACATCCTTCTATTTCAACGACAACACATAGGCATCCTTACCCACTGGACTCTGTCTCAAACGAGTCAGGGCATTCTCAGCTTCCGACTTTGAAGTATAACTTCCCACACGAACACGGTAGTAGGTAGTATCATTGATAGTTGTTTCCACAATATAGGGCGAAAATCCAGCCTGTCGAATCTGATTTTCCACAGCTTGAGCTTTCTCAAGTGAGGTATGGGCCGAAACCTGGATGGTAAACGATCCTGCAAAGGAGCTTCCCTGAACAGAAGAAGTTGAAACAGCTGTTGCTGGTTTCGTTTCAGATGGTGAAGAAGCCTTTGGCTTTGGCTCTGTTTTCTGCTGGGAGGTTTTGGGAGACGTTTTTTCTGTCAAAGAAGGAATCACCGGCACCTCAGCAACAGGTGTCGTAGTGGTAGGAGAGACTGGTGTCTGACCAACCACTTCCTGAGCTTGTTGAACAGGAAGAGATTCCTGTTTCAGGGCTATCTCCGTTTTCTGTTCCTCAATCTTTTCAGCCAGAAGAGCCTGTTTCTCCTTCTGCACTTGAGTAATCTCTTTTTCCTTCATGTTGCCCAACCAGTACCCCAAAAGAAAAGCAAACACCCCAAAAAAGACAAAGATAGCTCCTACCCAGACAAGCTTTTCATCGATGTCAGAAGATGAGAGTGATGGTTTTTTCTCTTCTTCAAGAGACTTTTGAGCTGGAGTTTCAAAAGATCTGGGACGAGAAGATGATTGATACGAACGAGACGGTTTATAATCCTGAATCCCACTGGGACGGGGCTGAGAAGATTCCTCTGGAGCAATAAAATCTTTATCAAAAAGATCCATGATGTCTACATCTGCCATAAAGACCTCCTTTTTCACTCTTCTTTTTTCGGCATTTTTTCAAAAAGAATAAGCCCTTTTTCTTCCAATAAAGAATAGCTTTGAAAAACTTTTTCTATCCAGATCCTCTCATACCCGAGAGCTATGACCCTGTCTCAGCCAGATCCTCTTTCTTGCTGAAACAAGGTAATAGCCCTCCCCTCCCCTTCACAGACATCACAAAAAATCATCAGACAAAAAACTATTTTTTTCAACACTATCATACAACTTTTGAAGTTCTTCCCATGATACACCAAGAAGTCTCATCTGATGGAAAAACTTAGGACATTCCCGATGAAGAAAGATTTCCCTTTTGAGACGAAGAACCTCCTGATCCCCTTTCTCAGAGACAAAAAAACCAATACCTCTTTGATTTACAATAATACCCTGGCTCTCCAGATAGCCATAGGTTTTAACCACAGTATTAGGATTCACAGAAAGCTGAGTGGCCAGATCCCGAATAGAAGGAATCCTCTCTTTTGGCTTCCAGACCCCCTTCAATATATTCTCACAGACAAGGTCCGCAATCTGAAGATAGATCGCCTGTTGAGAATCAAACTCCATGAGTTACCTCATACCGGGCAAATCTCCGATAAGCCAAACCATACGCCAAAAAAGCAGAAAGATAAAAGAGTATCCTACCAGCCCAGAAAAGGATATCAAAAATCTCCCTCGCTAACGAAGATGGCACCACTCCCCTTGTAGAATAGAGAACAATCCCATTCCAGGAAACCACCGTACCAAAAAGAAACTGAAGAAGCGGTGTAGAAAGAAAGGAAAGAAGAAAAGATACCCCAAACAAAAGCAAAGTCGTTTTCACAAAGGCAAAATGAGAAAAAACCACAGACCCCCAAAAAAACCATGCCTGCAACACAAAAAAGAAAAGATACCAGTGCCAAAGCCATCCATAGAAAGGAAAAAACACAGGAATAAGAGTCCCTGTAAGATAATAAATAATCAACATGGTAAAAAGAGAATACAAAAAAAGAACAACAAAACCCACAAAAGGATACACGATCACAGACCCCAGAAGCTTACTCACAAACTTTTCCGCAAGGCTTGCCGGCAACAAAAGATAAAAACCCTCTCCTTGTGTATGAAGATCAGAAAAAGCCAAAGAACTCAAAAAACACCACCCCACCCCTAACAAAAGCATATCCAGCCCAAGATAAAAAGCCACCTGAAGATCAGAAGAGACAAGAGAACGAAGCCACCCCATCCCAAAAGACAGAACCAGAAGAAGAAAAGCAAGAAGAAGCATCACCCATATCCATCGCCGAAAAAGCAACCTCACATCTATCAAAAACAGATGCCATATACGCTTAAGACTCATACCGTTTCTCCTTCAATTCCCGAAAAAAAGAAACCTGTCGAACACTCGCCTCAAACAAAAAAGAAAGCGGAATCTGAGTATCCTCTCCTCCTTCCCGTCGGAGAAGAACCTGATAGCCACCCACAGCCGGTTCAGCATAGAGAGCCTGTTTCACCAGCGTCTCATCCGTTGTTACGGTATAGGTAAACAAACGCTGACACTCTTCCACAGTTGAAGAAAAAATAACCTCCCCATAGTGAAGAATGATCACCGCATCCAACAGATTTTCCATCTCCTCAATATGATGAGTGGCTATAACCAGAAGTTGACTCTCGTCAACAAAAGATGCAATATGCTTTCGAAGGATAGACTTCGTCGTAATATCAAGACCATTCGTCGGTTCATCCCAGAGAAGCACCCTGGCCTTCGTAGCCAAAGAAAAAGCAAGATAAAAACGCTTCAAATAACCAAATGAAAGTCTGGCCAGAAACTCATAAGGATTAATATCAAAGGTCTTGGCCAAGGTATGAAAAAGTTTTGCATCAAAAGCAGGATAAAGCGGCGCATACAAATCAAGAAACTCATACACTTTCAATGGGGGAAGATACGGTTTTTCAGGAACATACGAAAGATTTTGCAAATACAAAAAAGGCCTCTTTCGAATATCCATTCCATCTACCCTGGCTTCACCATCAAAACGTCCAATAAGACCAGCCATCAAACGAAGCAAAGTTGTTTTACCAGCCCCATTATGGCCCAACAGGCCATAAATATGGCCCGGCACCAAAGTCAAATTCACATCCTGCAATAAAAAATTCTGCTTCGGCAGATGATAACGAACATCTCTTAGTTCAATCATTTCCTTTCTACTGTTCTATTTCTGTGATACACTTACAGTATAGAGAAGGATGCTTTTTTTGTCAAGAGAATGAAGAAAGATTTACCTGCAAAAACTCCACCAGATCTTCCCAGGAAAGATGCGCAAGAAAATCAGCATTACTCGTGACAAGCGCCTGGAAAAGGTTTTTCTTCCTTTTTTGAAGAAGAAACATCTTTTCTTCTATAGTTCCCTCTGTCAAAAGCCGAAACACATGGACCATCCTTTTTTGACCAAAGCGATGAACCCTATCGATTGCCTGTTTCTCTACCGAAGGATTCCACCACGGATCCAGAAGAATCACGGTATCTGCTCCCGTGATTGTGAGTCCAGTTCCCCCTGCTTTCGTAGAAATCAAAAAAATAGGTGCCTCTCCTTCATTAAAAGCATCCACCAGATCAACTCGATTCTTTGTTCTTCCATCAAGATAAAGTAAATCCATATTCATCTTCTCCAGTTCCTGTCTCACAAGTTGCAAAAATTCTACAAACTGACTGAAAATAACAACACGATGACGACTATCCAGAGCCTCCAGGACAAGTTCTCTCACAGCCCGCATCTTCATAGGTTCTTCTTCTATTGCATAACCTGCCAGAGCAGGATGAAGACAGATTTGTCTTAATCTTGTCAGTCCTGCCAAAAAATGCATAAGCCCTTTCTGAGAAGACACCCTCCACTCTCTCTCACAAGAAAGCTTAATAGCCTCAACTGTTTGAAGATAGAGAACCTTCTGACTCTCTGCAAGATCCAACCAGACCTCCTGTTCAATCTTCGGCGGAAGTTCTGAAAGCACCTCCATTTTGGTACGACGAAGAATAAAAGGCTTAATAAGATCCCTCAATCTCCTATTGGTCTCCTCTCTCTGTGATACCACAGGGCTCTGAAGTGGAATTTCAAATGTTTTTGAAAACCAGGAATGACTTCCCAAAAAACCCGGCATCAAGAAATCAAAGATATTCCACATTTCCGTGACAGTATTTTCTATCGGAGTACCAGTGATAGCCACCCGATGATGTGCTTTCAAGGCTTTCAAGCTCTGTGTTCGTTTAGCCTTTTTGTTTTTTATGTGCTGAGCTTCATCCAGAACACACAGATGAAAAACCTGAGTATGATAAAACTCCCTATCCTGATGAAGTAAACTATAAGAAGTAATCAAGACATCATAATCATCGATTCGCCTTTGCTTTTCCACCCTTTTTTCTAAAGAACCTTCCATCACCAAAAAACGAATCTCATCTCCAACAAATTTTGTTATCTCCTTTGCCCAGTTATGCATAAGAGCCGAAGGACAAACAATGATACACTTCCCATTCCCTTTAATCGAAAGAAGAAAAGCAATCATCTGAAGCGTTTTTCCAAGTCCCATCTCATCAGCAAGGAATCCCCCAAAATGATACCTATACAAGAAATGAAGCCACCAATACCCCTCCTTCTGATATGGTCGAAGAAAAGGTGCCACCTTCTCAGGAATGGGAATACTTCTATCCAGCACCTCTCCCCGAAAGAGAAGATTCTGATACGAAGAGGGAAGACGCAGTTCCACTCTCCAAGACTCCTTTGCCTTCTCGATTATATCCCTCAAAAGAAAAACATGAGAAGGATGAAGTTTTACCTTTCCCTCTTTCTTTCTCAAAAACCAGGCTTCTTCTACCTGAGTAAGCCAGGCTCGTTCCTCAGAAGGAAGCGATACAAAGCCACCTTCATATTTCACGTATCCATATTTCACAAGATGGGCTCTTTCCTCAGCCGTGAGAATACGTTCATCAACAGTAAGGGAAAAGTTCACTTCCAGCCAGTCCATATTTTCAAGAGAAACAACATCAAAAACCACTTTTTCAAACATGCCCCTTTTCCAGGGAGTTATCAATTTCACAAAGGGCTGGATCTGATCAAGATATTTTTCAAAAAGAGTTTTCATATCATGAGACTGAACAGTATGTTGTTGCACCTCTCCCAGAAATCGGGAAAAACTTGTCAAAGTCATTTCTGTTATATTCTGAATCTTTTTGTATCCTTCACTCTCAGGCGAGAGAACCCACACCTTCTTTTTCTGCTGAAAAAGAAGGTGCTTTCTCTGAAGAACAGTTTGATGTATATCATCATGGCGCAAAGGAAAACGCTCTCCCTCTATAACAACCCAAAAAACAACCTCAAAAAAACCCTCTTGCAACTCGTGAAGCTCCACCTCTACCGTACCATCAAAAACCTCACGTATCTCATGAAGATGCAAGTGAAAATGCTTCTTGAGGGAAGAAGCGTCCACAAGAAGCCTCTCTACCATCTCTCTATCAAGAGGTATTTTCCCCTCCCGAAAAAGACGAGACAGATTCTCCTGAGAAAAAAAAGAAGCCAGAGGACGAATCACTCTCTTTTCAAGCAAGAGAGGAAGAGGAAAAGAGAGAAGAAGCACACCCGGTGTGTGGTTTATAGCCTCAAATGGATCAAAAGAAATCTCTCCTCTCCAGATAGCATACTTCTTTTCATACCGATAAGAAGAAGGGGGCGTATACCGAAACAAGAGTTCAAGAAACCACAACTCAAATGGTGGAAAAAGACAAAGCTTCCATGGACTTTCTCTATGATCGGTATTCCAGCTATAGGAAAAAAAAGTTTTCAGAAAACTATACTCCTCAACAGAAATCCATTCCCCAGAAAGAAAAACCTCTTCCCAATCCTTGCTTTGTGACAGAAAAAAAACTGAAAAATCTTGAGAAGAGATCAAATGAACATCCAGTTTTTCCACAAAATGTTGATGAATAGTCCATTCAAGACGAAGAGAAAAAGACCTTGTCAACACTATCCTCCCTTTGAGTCATCATAAAGACAGAAAACACTTTTGTCAAGAAGAAAAAGGCTCCATAAATTGTTGAAAAAAATTTTATTTCTGGATATACTGTCTCTACTCGCTCAGACAAGGAGGAAAATCGTATGAAAAGAGTCACAAGCGTCCTTTTGTTTCTTCTCGTAAGCATGGGATGGGCCGAGGCCGACGCCAGTATTATTCTTCATGAGAACACACTCAACAAGTTTCTTGCAGCAGTAGGTCCAGTCCAGAAAACAGAAAGCTTCTCCATCAGTGGTATCAAAGGACAATATCGCTGGCTTGTTCAAAATCCCCGACTCAAACTTCTTCCTGGAAAGGCTCGATTTGAAGCAGATGTCACCGTGTCTCTTGTTTCCCCCTCACTCAGTTATTCTACCCCCGCCTACGGAGAGGTGTCGGTTATGTATGATAGTGTTTCAAATCGTATCAACATCAAAGTAGAAAAGGTAGCTTTTGAAGTGGCTTTCACCATCCTTGGAAAGCGCATTCGCGTTGCAGAGGTGGATATCTCAAAATTCTACCAGATTGCCTTCGGATTTCCCGGTCCGAAGCCATTTGAAGCTGTCGTAGAAGTAGCCATGCCCGATGGATCCCGAAATCCCATCAAGATTGAAACAAAACCTGTTCTGGCTATCGAAGAAAAGCGCATCGTGGTGGGATCAGAACTGGTTTATACTTCCATGAGATAATCTTCGGGAGATGGTTGTTTCAGTCTTTCAGAGAGTTTAGCTAATCTCTTGAGGTCTGGTTCAAGAAAGCAATCACTCGTTGCCTTTCTGGAGAGGATAAACAGTTTCTCAAAATAAAGTGCATCCGAGAGCGATGCTGTTTTGTAGAGAAATACATCCACAGGGAAAATAACCTTGCGTGTTTCCACACATTCGAGAGAACGAAGAGCCATCTCATGCTGGGGAAGTTTCTCCTGAGTCGTAGCAGAAATATTTCCCCCCAACGTAATGGTGAAATCCTTCCCGGCTACTTTGCATATATGTTCTACAGTCTCCCAGATAAACTCACTATCAGGAGTCACCTCGTCGTCAAAAAAGGAAGCACTCAGGTCTGTCCTCCCAATAGTAATAGCATCAACAAAACCCCGGGCTACATCAAGAATTTCCTCAAGCTGAGCTACCGCCTGCCTGGTTTCAATATTGATCGCTATATGATGAGACTTCTCAGCAAAAACACTCTTATACGCATCTTGAAACTTTTTCACACCAAAGGAAGATTCAACCATAGGGGCAATGATCCCGTCCACACCCAATTCCATACATTCTCTCATATCTCGTACCGCTTCAACCCCTCCAATTTTGACATAAAACGGTACGCCAGCTTGAAGAGTAAGTCGTCTCAGCCTCACCATATCCTGATAACTCGCCCCTTCTGCCTCAAACTCAGCTTTTATCCCTCGAATACGATAAAGCTCTTTCAAAAGAACAAGAGATTCCAGCATTTCTCTTTCGATAACCATCATATATGCCTCCTTGCCCCTATGTATCTTTTCGTATAAAATAAAAAAAAAATGAGTTTTTTGATTGTTTTTCTGCGTATTTTTTCTCTTCTTACGAAGAAAGAACAATCATTCACAAAGCCTGAGAAAGTCTATAGGAAATCACATCTTCTCTTTTTTCCAAAAAAGAAACCAAAGAAATAATCTTTTGAAGAAGGACATAACCAGAGCTATTACCTTGTTTCAGCAAAAACAAACTATCGGCTTAAATAATAGCACAGATTGTACAGTTTTCGGTACAAAAAACAATCAATCGACAATTTTTTCTCCCTACCTCTCTCAAAAATTGCAAGAAAAAAAATTTTCCCCTATAATGTATCCACGCTAATGAGGAGGTTCTCATGTCAGGTCATAATAAATGGGCCAACATCAAACAAAGAAAGGGTGCTCAGGATGCCAAAAGAAGTAGTCTCTTCTCCAAACTGGTGAAAGAAATTATCATTGCTGCTCGTGCTGGTGGAAATCCTGACACCAACCCAAAACTTCGGGTAGCCATTGACAAAGCACGTGATGCCAATATGCCCAAGGACAACATTGAAAAAGCCATCAAACGCGGAACTGGAGAAATCGAAGGTGCAACCTACGAAGAATTGGTCTATGAAGGATATGGTCCAGGAGGAGTGGCCGTTATTATAGACATCACCACAGACAACAAGAATAGAACGGCCGCAGAGATCCGCAAGATCTTTTCCAAACACAATGGCAATCTTGGGGAAAGTGGATGCGTGGCCTGGATGTTTGACAAAAAGGGGTTTATTGCCGTTCAGGCTGCTGACGTCAGTGAAGACGAAATTATGGAATTAGCTCTAGAACTTGGGGCTGATGAT
>JBKBIS010000360.1:0-1001 GCA_046294145.1 Brevinematales bacterium
CTACCCCCATATGACAGTAGCAGAAAACATGGCTTTTGGTCTCAAACTCAGGCATTTTCCGCCTGAAGAGATCAAAAAGCGTGTGAATGAAGCAGCTCAGATTCTTGGTCTCACAGAGTATCTCAATCGTAAGCCAAAAGCCCTCTCCGGTGGTCAACGTCAGCGTGTAGCTATTGGTCGAGCCATTGTGCGCAAACCCAAGGTGTATCTTTTTGATGAACCCCTTTCTAACCTTGATGCGAAACTTCGTGTTCAAATGCGTGCAGAACTTATCAAGATACATGCTCGCATGAAAACCACTTCTATTTATGTAACCCACGACCAGATTGAGGCCATGACGATGGGGGACAAGATTGTGGTGATGAACAATAAGCTTGTTCAGCAAATTGGAACTCCGCTTGAGGTCTACAACAATCCTGTGAACAAGTTTGTGGCTGGCTTTATTGGAAGCCCACCGATGAATTTCCTTGATTGTACGGTGAAAGATTCCAATGGAGCTCTCTGGCTTGACTTCAATGAATTTCAGCTCAAGATTCCTTCTCAGTTTTCAGATAAAGCTCGTTCTTACGTTGGCCGGGAGGTAACTTTTGGAATTCGTCCGGAAGATATTTACGATCGAAGTATGTATCAGGGAACTATTGATTCTAATACAACTCTTGCGAATGTGGAAATTGTGGAACGTCTTGGAGCAGAAGAGTTTGTCTATTTTGCTACAAACGGTGGTTATTCCTTTATTGCGAAATATGACCCCCAGGTAAATGTGCATATGGGAGACACTAACCGTGAGGTGATTTTTGATCTCAATCGTTCCCATCTCTTTGACAAAGAAACGGAGATGGCAATCTACTAAGCAAGATGAAAGCTAGAAAAGCCTGCCTAGAAGGGCAGGCTTTTTTGTTTATTTAAGAAGAGAAAAGATCAAATGAGATATTATTGCTATTACCTTGTTTCAGCTTATGATGAGGTTTTTTACTGAAATAAGGTAATAGCCAAAGCCTATT
>JBKBIS010000361.1:0-922 GCA_046294145.1 Brevinematales bacterium
TTTACAAACCCAACCACCATCAAAACAATAAAAGTAAGTAAAATAAGCCAACCAATCAGGCTACCTCTCCCCCTACTCTGAGAAACGGTATCTAGAGAATCATCCAGAGAAATACTTTGTGGATTCTCAAGAGCATCAGCCACACCTTCTAAATGTCCCCTCCCAAGAACAACCAAAACCCGTTTCCCTCCATTGGTGAGCACTTTTTTCGCCATGTAGAGATTGCGTTCATCAAGAAGAACCTTCTTCACTGCCGGAAGATACTTCGCCAGTTCAGTCATCATGGTATTGTAGAGGTTCCCTTCACTTAAAAGATTCTTCACCTCCTCCTCAGAGACCCTCTCCTGCTCAAAAAGATTCTCAAAAAATATCTCAACAATACGCATCTTGTCCTTCAAGGATGCCTGTTGCCATGTCCTTTTCAAGGTAATATTCAAGTCTCGATCTGCAAGAACGAAAGGAATACCCTTTTCCTGTGCCAAACGAATAGCAGAAAGCATATCCTCTCCTACCTCTTCCCCAAGTTGAATACCCATCTTTTTCTGAAGAGCAGTAAGAAAAAGAGAGGCAAGCATAAGAAAACCCTGTCCAGACTTGATAACACTCACTATATCCAGATTTTTCCATCGATCTTTAGAGGTAAGAGCACGATAACGAGCTTCACAGAGTTCCACATATACCATATCAGGCTGCCACTCTTCTATCCAATGCCTCACCTCCTGAACACTATCATCTAAAATATGAGCTGTTCCCAGAAGAACAATCTCTCTTTCATTCTGGATAATCTGAAGAATATTTGGCTTTATTTGCTTCTGAGACATCATTCCTCCTGGGGGCGTCTTTGAATATCAGCGCCAAGAGAACGAAGTTTTTCTTCGAAACGCTCATACCCACGATCAATATGATAAATACGCAAAACCTC
>JBKBIS010000362.1:0-909 GCA_046294145.1 Brevinematales bacterium
GAAGTGCCTTTTCTACAATATTCTTTATTTGAGATTCTATAGATTTTGATGAATTGTTTCCATCTCTTTCAGAGAGAAGTGCCTTTCCTACTTGTTGAATGCGGCAGTTATTGTTAACGACGGAACATACAGTTTCCATCTCTTTCAGAGAGAAGTGCCTTTCCTACGAGTAGAAGACAGAGTAATGGTCGCATTCGAAGACCCCAAGTTTCCATCTCTTTCAGAGAGAAGTGCCTTTCCTACAGGTTTGGATTTATAACATTTGCGCCTATGACTTCGCTGAGTTTCCATCTCTTTCAGAGAGAAGTGCCTTTCCTACCATCGGTTAACTTTGAATATAGGATGTAGACAGATAAGTGTTTCCATCTCTTTCAGAGAGAAGTGCCTTTCCTACTAGAAATACTATACAAAAGAAACAGAGCTCTAGCAAAATAGTTTCCATCTCTTTCAGAGAGAAGTGCCTTTCCTACGTCTTGTCTATAGATGGGAATACAAGGAGACGGACCTTTCGTTTCCATCTCTTTCAGAGAGAAGTGCCTTTCCTACATTCTTGGGCATGCTCCTAAAGGTTCCAAGAAAGGCGAGCCGTTTCCATCTCTTTCAGAGAGAAGTGCCTTTCCTACCCATCTTCAGCCTGAGCTTCTTTCTGCCCATCATGGTTCTGTTTCCATCTCTTTCAGAGAGAAGTGCCTTTCCTACTAGTATTATCGAAGACTTTGAGTTAGAACCATACGGACACGTTTCCATCTCTTTCAGAGAGAAGTGCCTTTCCTACGTGGGTTATTGGGAATCTTACAATGATAATGGTGGTATTGTTTCCATCTCTTTCAGAGAGAAGTGCCTTTCCTACGTAGATGCCAATGAGATGCTCCAGACAATTGGAGCGCATCGTTTCCATCTCTTTCAGAG
>JBKBIS010000363.1:0-749 GCA_046294145.1 Brevinematales bacterium
CATGAAGTGCCCAGAATGCCGTTTGGAGATATAGGGGGTGATAGGGTAATTATTTCTGTTCTAATTTCTCGCCGAGTTTCATGAGTAATGAACCAAGTGCTTTACTTGCCTTACTTGTTACTTTCTTCGTTGCTTCAACTGTTTCTTTAGCTGCGTTTTTCAATTGCTCTTGTGCTTTCTTGCCATCAATCAGAATTTCCTTCTTGTTATTCTCGCCATTCTCAATAACTATTCTAAGCATACTTTCGCCTCCTTTATTTAATTGGATATGTATCTGTCACTTTGCCTATCCAAGATATGAGGATATTGAATGGCAATGATACAATTGCGGTATAGAGCATACTCGTTAGTGTGTTGTTGCAATATTCTATGGTGCTCATTCTAAAGGCCGTGTACTGTATAATCAGGAAACCTGTTGCCATGATCAGTACTAGTAAGTTATGTGTTGCGTAATACCATTTCTTTAGTTCAAATACTATGGGCGCGAATATGATTAATAGCATTATTTTGATATACTTCATACTATCACCTCCCTAATTGACAATGCTCGTCTGACCGACGTCTCGGCTGGGATAGTCCTATACCCAGTTGAAAAAATGAAACTAAAAAAATAAAAAACCCCCTTTCGGGGGTATGCTTATGACTTATTTATCAGGTCTACTATTGAATTGAATAGCAACTCTTGCCACTTTGGTTCATAGTAATGGATTTCGACATTATCAATTTGGTCGATTAATTTGAATTCGTCA
>JBKBIS010000364.1:0-748 GCA_046294145.1 Brevinematales bacterium
GTGGAATTTTCCTATGAGTCGGGATATGATAGCATATGATGTCTACAATGACTACGGAGGTGGAGCCGGACCAAACAATCCAGCTACCGTGAGGCGATGGAATGGTTTTCTTGAGGTTTATGGAAGACCGAATAATGGGGCTCTCTGGTGGAATACATGGTATATTGGGGATGGGGCAAAATTCAGTCCTTCCGGGGCAGGGCTTGGAGTGATTAACGCCACACCAGAGGAACCGTTTGGGTTCATGGTGATTCGTTATACCAATAGCCTTGATCCCAGGGCTTATGCTGGGGCCGGAGGAAGTCAAAAATGGGTGTATATGAGTGTCTGGTTAGCCAGTGATAATGGTGCCAATGGGCCATATGAGAGATGGGATGATTTTGCTTTCTTCTATGAAAAAGAAGCCATGAATAGTAGTGATGTAGCTCAACCCAGTAGTTATGGTTTTTTTGCAGGCTATGAAAATCCGAAGGGTTTTTTGGAACTTCTCACAGATATTGATGGCAATAGTGTGGGACATCTTACCAATGTGACCAATCGTTTTCAGAGTACATATGATGATGTGAATGAGAGTAGTTATCTCAATACACCAGGTTATCATTTTGCAGGGGGGAATGGGTATTCAAAGCCTGTCACATCACCTCTTGCGATACGCGTGACCCATGATGGGAGGAAGGTTTGCTTCTATGTGAATTACAATCCTCTGGGGACAACACCAAACCTGAGCAATGCCTGGGTGAAGGTGGGG
>JBKBIS010000365.1:0-723 GCA_046294145.1 Brevinematales bacterium
GACAATACAAGGTACTACAAATTCGGTAGCGGAACTGAATGCACAGATACAGCAGAGGCAACTGACAAACTCAATGCTTGCTGCTCTCAACACGCTGAATGCCAACATCTCAAGGCTTTCGAGTTCGCTGGCGATGGTTACAGCTCCTGTAACACGTCCCATGCCGATACAAGGCGGTATGGGACTGAACTTGTATACACCGCAGGACCAGTTCTGGCGCGCTCGCACTGTCGGACTGCCTGGTCTTATTCAAAGAATGACCAACTTCTATATTCCAATGGACTACTTAACGCCAACTGAATCGATGTACAGGGTTCAGACAATTTCTGCCTACAGCAACCTGTTCCCGGTGGGTATGGGGTTGCTGGGAACAATGGTAGGAACTGCTTTAGGCGGTCCTTTAGGCGGGCTAATTGGTGGAACGCTTGCTGCTACACTTACGCCACAGCCACTTCAGAGGCTCTACAGCCGTTTAGGTGCACCTATGTCAATGATTTACAGGCATCCAGAGATGGTTGGACACAAAGGTGCAACACTGACTGAACTTGTCCAGACTGAACAGGCTATTGCAGAACTTGCCGCACCGCTATGGGGAATAAACAGGCGCAGAGTGGAGGAAATCACCAGACAGCTAGCTGGCACGTCGCTACTGCGTGACGTTACAACGGTTGATGAATACAAAACAAAGATGGAAAAACTCCTCAAGAACCTACGTACTGTCAC
>JBKBIS010000366.1:0-685 GCA_046294145.1 Brevinematales bacterium
CAGCGGTATGAAGACTACCCGGACCTGAAAGGTTTCGAATACGTTGCAATGCGCAAAATCCTCAGGCTCAAGACAGGCGGACTAACCGAAGAAGGCTTCAAAGTCGTTGAGCATATTGCGGAAATCATTCGCGAAATCCAGAAGTACAGATACCTAGAACCGAGAAAACATGTCAACAAAAAAATAGACAACATCATCAGAGCGCTTAGATACATCGCCAACATCCTCGGGGCACATGAAGATGGAAAAGACATCATCAGCACAAGGTTCCTAGCAAAGCTCATGAACGTGTCTAACTCTACAGCTTGGAACATCTTAAAGCTACTCAAAGAAGCGGTCATCATTTCCTTCATAGACACTAAGCTTGTCTACAGCCATGAAACTGGAAAGCACGAACCAGTTCCTATCTACTATGTACTAACCAACGTCGACCCGTTCGAACAAGCCTTCAGACTCATGAAACTCGTCAGCGTCTACATCCACGAAGGCATGTTCCATGCAAGACTTAAAAGACTATATGAACTATCAGGCGTAAACTACACCGTTCAGCTTGAACGCACACCACACCTGAAACAGCTCGCTCAAAAGCAGCTCAACCTCGAACAGCTAATCTCCAGCCCTCCTGAGGTCAAATACTACGAACTTCGTCGTTGAGCATATTATTGAAAACCGAACATCCCGTATC
>JBKBIS010000367.1:0-672 GCA_046294145.1 Brevinematales bacterium
ATTTCTGATTTTTGCAAACTGGGGTAAACCTGCTGAAAGCTCAGTTTCCCTGTGGTGGATAGTATATAATTTGAAATGGATACTTGCAATTATTTTTTTCACTCTTACTGTCTTGGCAAGCATTAAATGGTTTAATAAAGAAGAATTAACGCAATGGATATATCAAACGTGGTATTATGCTTATTTAATAATTCCGTTGCTTTTTATGGGTGTTTTAGTAGCTGGATTTTTCTTTGGAAGAGTGGGAAATGAAGGAATAATTCCATCAAAATGGGTTTATTCAATTGTAGGAGGTAATACTTTTCAGGCTAATTTAATCGCCAGTGTTATTGGTGCCTTTATGTATTTTGCAACTCTTACTGAAATTCCAATAATACAAGGTTTACTCGGTGCAGGCATGGGTAAAGGACCTGCTCTTGCTTTATTACTTGCTGGTCCTGCTTTGAGTTTGCCAAGTATGATTGTAATCATGAAAACAATAGGTTTTAAGAAAACTTTTATATATGTTAGTCTTGTTATAGTTATGGCTACTATCTCTGGAATGATTTTTGGTTCTATTGTGGATTAAGCTTAGCATATATTAAGTATTCTATATTGCCCTTTTGACCTTTGATGGGAGATTCTGTAATTCCAAATACTTTAAGATTAAGTTTTTCAAAAAATTTTTTTATC
>JBKBIS010000368.1:0-669 GCA_046294145.1 Brevinematales bacterium
CTTATATTCTAATACAATATAAAAAAAAATGTCAACTTTTCTCTTCATGTTTGTGTTCTTCTATGTCGATAGTGAAGGAGTGTCTCACATTTTGAGAGGGAAAATTTTATTCAAAAGCCCAATGAAAATATAAATTCTCCTTTTTGTGTAGTTTTAAGTCATTACTATGAGAATAGTGATTTTTTCCGACAATGATCTTGCTTTTTAGACAAAAGTTTGGACAAAAATTATTTTTGGGTCATACGCATCAATCGAAAAATAGTAATGAAAAAGAAAAAAACAAGCGAAAGAAACCCCATAAAAAAGCAGATGATGATAAAAATATCATAGAGAAGAGAAAATATTTCATTTCTGGAATACTATAAACAAAAAACACCCTCTAGTTTATATTATAAGGCCTTTTTTCTGCAAGTTTTAGCGAAAATGGGACAAGAGAGACTTTTGCATTTCTTTTTGTTTTGCTGTATAATAAAAAGAAACCTTTTTTGAAAGGAGTGATTCATGGACTATAGCAAAACAGTCAATCTGCCCAATACACCTTTTTCCATGAAGGCGAATCTCATTGAAAAAGAGCCAAAGATTCTTGAAATGTGGGAGAAGAATCGTATTTATTTCAAACAGTTGGAGAAAAGGTCCAAGGCTCCAACGTTTATTTTGCATGATGGACCT
>JBKBIS010000369.1:0-653 GCA_046294145.1 Brevinematales bacterium
GAAGTCTAATAGTAGGAAAGGCACTTCTCTCTGAAAGAGATGGAAACTTGAGCATATTAAGAGAAAAAGAGTTTGCTAGAAATACCAGTAGGAAAGGCACTTCTCTCTGAAAGAGATGGAAACAACCCCCGCAAAAGCGGGGGCTGGAAACAAGTACTTCATAGTAGGAAAGGCACTTCTCTCTGAAAGAGATGGAAACATAGTGGAGAGAAGCGTGAGTGCTTATTCAATTTTCACTAAATAAGTAGGAAAGGCACTTCTCTCTGAAAGAGATGGAAACTGCAGTGGCCTCATGTCCTATCGCTGAAACGAAAGATGTGGGTAGGAAAGGCACTTCTCTCTGAAAGAGATGGAAACATTTCATCGCCTCTTCCTAAAGTTATTGTAGTCCTGTTACGTAGGAAAGGCACTTCTCTCTGAAAGAGATGGAAACTTGCGATGCTATTTGCTATTATTACTTTTGTTGGGTTAAGTAGGAAAGGCACTTCTCTCTGAAAGAGATGGAAACGCGCAGGTCATATATCTGAAAACCTACACATTATCGGGGAATGTGGGAGTATGGCGTTCTGGCCGTACAGAGATATCGTAGCACTCAGCGGGCTGATTGCACTGGCTGAAAGTTACGGTGTGAAGTATACGAATAAGGCTATAAG
>JBKBIS010000036.1:0-10559 GCA_046294145.1 Brevinematales bacterium
GGGTATTTTCGGATGAGATTAAGGGGTTAGAAGCGATTGAAACACGAATAAAACAGGAGATCCAGAACGTTTTGGGTATTTCTGTTGAGGTTAAGCTTGTGGAACCAAGGACTATTGAAAGGAGTGAGGGGAAAGCGAAACGGATTATTGATAATCGAAAAGTATAGGAGGCAGATATGATCAGACAAGTATCTATTTTTCTTGAAAATAAAGAAGGCAGATTGTATGAGGTGACTGAACTTCTTGCTTCGAAAAATATAGATCTTCGTGCTCTATCAGTAGCCGATACCAAAGATTTTGGAGTTCTGTGATTGGTAGTGAATAGTCTTGAAAAAGCTTTTGAGGTACTCAAGGAGGCTGGTTATTCCGTGCGTTTTACCGATGTGGTGGCTGTTGCTCTTCCTGATAGGCCGGGTGGATTGGCTGGCGTCCTGCGTATTTTGCACGAAAATAAGCAGAATATCGAATATATGTATACTCTGGTATCGGCTGTGAGTGGTGAGGCTGTTCTGGTGATGCGTTTTGAAGATGGGAAAAGCACAGAAAAAATCCTTCATAAACATCACGCCAAGGTTCTGGATGAAAAGGATATTTTGAAGTAGCAAAGCAAAAACAAGCTGGTTTATTCTCGTTGTCGATACAGTTCAATCAGTTCCAGGGCATTAAGTACTAATACGTCTCTTCGACTGAGGGAAAGCACACCTGAAATGATACGTATTTTTTCAGAAAGTCCTGTGAGATTTTTGATAACCACACTGAGTTCTCCTATGACTCTTTCGACAACAATACCGTAGTATTTATTCTGGATGGAGACCACGATAATATTTTCTTTGGGCTGGGATGTTTCTGGATAATGTAAAAGTTTTTCAATAGAAATCAGTGGGATCCAGCGGTGTTTGTATTCAAGCATCCATTCTTCTTCGAGGAAACTGGTTTTTTGTTCGCTGAGAAGAAGCACTTGATCAATGTTGAGGGATGGAAAGGCGTAGATATTATCATGACTTTCAAAGAGAGTAACAGAGATAATAGAAGAATTGATAGGAAAGCTTAAGATAAATGTTGTTCCTTTGTTTTCCTCTGAGTGAATGGTAATTTCACTGTTAAAGCGTCGAAGGGTTTCAGCCACGACATCCATACCGACTCCTCGACCTGAGAAATCACTGACTTGTTCTTTGGTAGAAAAACCGGGCAAGAAGATGAGTTGCCATATTTCTGGAGGAGTCATTTCGCGAGCCTTTTCTGCAGAGACAAGGCCTTTTTGGATGGCTTTTTCGAGGATTTTTTGTGTTTGTAGACCTCTTCCATCATCCTTTATTTCAAGTACGATTCTATCCATTTTTGTGTAGGCTTTGAGGTGAATATTGCCGATAGGCGGTTTTCCTTTGGTTTGTCTTTCTTGGGGAGATTCTATTCCATGGTCAACAGCGTTTCGCAAAAGGTGTAAAAGAACATTTTGAATGTGTTCGATGAGTTGTTTATCAACTTCTATTTCTTTTCCTTCGATGGTAAAGTTGACCTCTTTGCCGGTACTCATTGCCACATCTCTTACTAAACGTGGTAGTGTATTGAAGATACCGCCCAAGGGAACAAGAATCATGGATGAGACCTGATCCTGAAATTGTTTGGTGTAGAGTTCGTAAAATCTGAGGTCGTAAGAAAACTGGATCTGGAGGTTTTCTATGAAACTTAACATTTCTTCTCTGGTTTTTTTAGCCAGGGTTTCTATGTTGAGTTGATCGCTATAGTAGCGAAATCTTCCAATGTAGTTAGTGAAAATATTACTGAAATTGAGGAGATTTTTGATTCTATCAAAGCGGATGGTCAGATAGTCTGTTTTTTCTTTTTTTGTTTCTGGTGAGGTTTTTTCTTTGTGTTGAGAGGGGGCAAAGGAGGTGTTTGGTGGCGGAGTAGAAGGTGAGATGGGTTGTGAAGGGGAAGACGAAAGAGTGTTGGAGTGAGGAGGGGAGATCTTGAGCCCATCGATAGCATTCTGGAATAAAGTTTCAAAATCGTCGGGAAGAGAGGGTTCCTCCGGAAGATTGCTGGTACTATGACTGATCCAGTCAATCCATTCCAATGTGGTGGAGATCATTGTCCTGGACAGATTTTTCTGATTATTTTCCAGTGTTTCAAAGAGATTTTCTATTTGATGGGCTACCCGGCTTATGTTTTTGAATCCCATCATGCGACTGGCACCTTTGAGGGTGTGAATCTCTCGTTTGACTTCTGCTATATATTCCTTGTTTTCTGGTTCTTTCTCAAGAAGAATCAGAGCATTGGTAATTTTCTGAAGGTGATCTTCAGTTTCCATCTGAAATAACTGGAGAATTTCATCGGTTTGCGTCATGGAGAGCCTCCTTTGGTTGAGGATAGAACGTTTTCTTTAAGAGGTATTGGGCTACACTGATAGGATGCCAGATATCGCTTAAGCTAAAAAGGAAAAGGTCTTTATTTTGAAACTGGACAAGGGCGTACAAAAGACAGATGTTTTGTTTTTGAAGGAGAAAGGCAGGAAATGGATAAATATGATTCTCAGGAATAGAGATTTCTTCTATAGGGTTTGGAGTACAGATGCCACAGATTATGGTGTTTTGTGGTCCCTTGATC
Organism: Brevinematales bacterium; assembly: GCA_046294145.1. GTDB lineage: Bacteria > Spirochaetota > Brevinematia > Brevinematales > Thermospiraceae > Thermospira. The sequence continues at coordinate 2,608 of JBKBIS010000036.1, forward strand.
ATCATCGAATAACGAACAGGTAAAGTTTCCGAAATACTAAAAAGTTTCTGGAGGTCAAAAAGTGGATACCATTTCTCTTTGTAGGCAATATGATGCATACGAATGTTTTCTAATGACTGACGTGAAATCATGGTTTTGTTGAGTTCTAAAATTTGCTCTATTTCCTCACTTAGAAAAGCAATATGAAGATTTCCTACGAATGTGTAAAGTAGGCTTACCATAGGTTTTTTACCTTATGAGAGGAGATTCGTATAAGCTTTCAATATCGACTACCTGAGCCACATCGTTGTCGATGTCAAACTCCGCTACTATAATGTTTTCGTGTTTTTTTTCTTTTGTGTGGTAAATGGGTTTGAGTTTTGATTCTTCAATTTGATAGAGCTCATTTACCTGGTGAATGGCAAGACCTAATTGAAAATCTTTTTTGATAATGAGAATATACTGGATTTTGCTATGATCGGTGGGAAGCTCTAAAATAGTGTTGAGGGAAATAACTGGTATAATTTCACCCCGTACATTGACAATACCCCGGATGTAATTATCTACCAGAGGTAGCGAAATAAGAGGATTGTTCTCATTGATTTCGAAAACCTCGACTATGAAATCAATCGGCACAGCGAAATTTTGTTTTTCTTCTCTGGTAACAAGATAAGTGTAAATGTTTTCTTTTTTTTGTGCTGCTGTTTCTGTTTTGAGAAGAGATTGGATGATTTCTTTTACATTTCCCATCGTTTACTCCTTTTTCCCTGTGCTTATTCCCAGAAAAGTAATATCGTCAAATACCTGTTGTTTTGTGAATATATAGAATGTTTTGAGTGTTTGTTTCATGGTTTCGGAAAGAGGGAGAGAAGCATATTGGAGGATGGTTTGTTTGAGTCTCTCTAGTCCAAACTCTTCGTCGGTATCTGGATTTCTTGCTTCAATAATACCATCAGTAAAGAGAAAGATCTTTTCTCCTGGCTTGAGAATGAGTGAATCTTGTTTGAAGTCGAAGAGTTCTCTGGGCATGATGTCTTCGTTGTATATACCTATAAGTTTTATCTTGCCGTTGTCAAGTTCTTCAATAGTGTTGTCATGGTAATAAAGGATAGGATTTTGAAACTCATTGGTGTAGTCTATGCACATGGTTTCTTCATTCAACAAAAGATAGCTAATAGTAGCATATTTTGTATCCGGGAAGAGTATGTTGAGTTTATCGTTGAGTAACTTAAGAGTGGCCGCTGTGGGTTTTGTTTGTTTGAATCCTTCTTCAATGGCTTCTAAAGCAGCGTTTTTGAAAACGAGCATGAGAAGTGCAGCAGGAATTCCATGCCCGGCTATGTCTCCAATGAGTACTCCAATGTGGGAATTGTCTAATCTTTTGGCTGTAAAAAAGTCTCCACCAATGGTATTGGACATCGTATTGTAAAAGGCTAACTGAAAAATTTTACTGCTAACTTTGTGAAGCTCTTTGAACTCACCAAGAAGCGCACGGGCTGTCTCGAGTTCTAATTGCATATGTTTATCTCTTTCTATCAATTCAGCCAGGAGTCTTTGATTTTCTTTTTTTATTTCATGATTTTCAAAGCATTTTTGAATAACGAAAAATATATCAGCTTTTATAATTTCTATATCATCTTTGATGATATAGTCGTCTGCTTTTCGCATCATTTCGACTATTTTTTGTTTACTTGCCTGAGCACTTAGCACAACAATGATAATGTCATCCTGGTACCTATTTCGAAGGGCATTGACGAGTTCTTCTCCGTTCATTTCTGGCATATCAAAATCGGTGAGTATGAGGTCGTATGTTTTCTGGTTGCACTTTTCTAAGGCGTCTTTCCCATTTTCGGCTATGTCTACATTTGTATAGCCTTCGTCTGTGAGACATTTTTTTATAAGAGTCCGAATCACAGGGGAATCATCAACCACGAGGATATGTTTGTCTTTATAATTCTTTTGGGTTCCCACGTGTTATCTCCTGACAGATTTTGTTGATTTCAGCATAAAATTGTATTTTACGAGCTGGTTGATAGGGAAAAAGTTCTTTGTAGGCCTGGTAGTTTTCTTTACAAGTCTTTAATTGATGAAAACTCTCCTCCAGAAGGATTTTGTTTTCGGTCAGTTCAGCAAGTTTGTAGAGGAGAATGAGAGAAATGGGATGATTTTTGTCTATTTGAAGGGCTAGTTGAAGGGTGTATATGGCTTTTTGATAATCTTTTGTTCTTGTGAGGGTGTATGCCTGAAGATTCAGGGCATCAATGGATTTTGGGTTTTTTTCTATTGCCATTTCTGCCATCTGAAAGGCATTTCCCGTGTCGTTTTGATCCAGAAAGAATTCTCCTAAAAGCAGGTAAATTTTTTCATCTTTCACAAAATCAGGGCTTTGATGAATCTTGTGAAGGAAGATGTCATGCCAGGACATCAATGTTTCGTTATCCTGTTTGAGATAAGATTTACTGATATTGTAGTAAATTTCGTCATAGGTATATTCTTCTGCTGTGGTTATGGGTTCTCTTGTAGGAGAGGTTTTGAGAGGAGCGTCTTGTTTCTGGTTTTCGAGGTGAGGGGATAGAGGATTTTTTTCGTAATAATAGGTGTGTTCATGCCATTTGAGTTGAAAGGAATGTTCAACAGAGGTAAGTGTTTCTGAATATCCGACAAAGAGGTAACCTGGAGTCTTGAGGATGCGGTAAAAGGTGTCAATAAGATATTGTATTGAACCATGATCGAAATAGATAATAACATTTTCACAAAGGACAATATCAAATGGGCCTATTTTTTCAAGAAAACCATCTTTGGCTAAAAGGTTGTATGTGTGGAAGGTGACCATATTCTGGATAGGGGAAATGATGGAATAATAAGTGCGTGTTCCTGTGGTATGTTTGGTAAAATAGTTGTGAAGATATTCGGTAGGGATGTTTTTCATTTTGTATTCATTGTAGACACCTTTTTGGGCTGTTTTGATAGCTTCTGCTGAAATGTCTAAGCCGATGATATCAATTTTGTAGAGTGGGAGATTGGAACCAAGTATTTTGTGGAGGATCATGGCAATGGTGTAGGGTTCTTCTCCTGTTGAACAACCGGCTGAAAGGATACGAATTTCTCGAGATTTTTCAACAAGTTTGGGAAAAATATGATACTCGAGGGTTTTGAAGTGGTCTTTGTTTCTGTAGAAACTTGTTTCGTGAATGGTAAATTGGGTGGCGAATTCAAGGACGAACTGGTTATCTGTTTGAAGTTTCTGGACAAGTAGATTTTCGCTAAGATTGTATTTTTCAGAGAGTTCAAACAGTGTTGTGGAGATTTCTTTATCTTTTTCTTTGCCCAATTTAATACCCGTCACAGCATTAATTCTTTCTCGAATGAGGGAAAGTATTTTTTCATCCATAATAGTACCCCCTTGTAAAGGCTAAAAGTGCTCTGTGAGTTGGTTGAGAAAATGTATAATATCGTCTATTTTCATAATTTTGTCTGTGAGATTGGCTTCGATAACAGCTTTTGGCATACCAAAGACAATACAGTCTTCTTCAGCTTCGGCAATAATAGTACCTCCGTTGGCTTTGATTTTTTCTGCTCCTTTGCATCCGTCTTCTCCCATACCTGTCAGGACAATACCCAGAGCACGTTCTTTGTAAACTTCTCCCAGGGATTCAAAGAAATAGTCGGCGGCGGGACGTATACCGAAAATAGGTGGTTTGTCGATAAATTGGAATTCTCCCCTGGAATTGAAAGCAAGGTGTTTATCCTCATTCATGACGTAGACGATACCTGGTTGAGGAATAGTATTTTCAGTAGCAAATTCGCATTGGAGTTGTGTGGCTTTTAGAAGCCAATCTCGAAATCCCTCAATAAACCCTCTGGGCATGTGCTGGATGATGATGATAGGATATGAGGTTTTGTTGAGTTGACTGAGAATGCGTTTGAGGGTTTGGGGACCGCCTGTAGAGGAAGCGATACCAACAATTGGATAAAGTTTGGAGGTTTTGTGTTTTTTTTCGGCTATGTTTTTTAGCCTTTGTTGTTCCTGGGTGAGTCTTTGGACGTTTTCTGGGTTGAAACGCTTGATAACCTTGAAACCATAAAAGATCTTAAGTCTTTGAAAAAGGGTTTGGAGAAGATGTTTTTCTACTTTTTCGATAGAGATTTCTTCTGGTTTCTCGATGACGTCGACTGCTCCTGCTTCCAAGGCTAGCATGACGAGATTGGCTATTTTTTTTGTAGCACCGCTAAAAACAATGATAGGTTTGGGATTGTGCTGCATAATGAGGCGAGTAGCAGTAAGTCCATCCATAATGGGCATCTCTATATCCATAATAATAAGATCAATCGCCTCTTGTTTGGCTTTCTCTACACCTTCTTGTCCATTGAGAGCTGAGATAAATTCATATTGTTTTGGGAAGTTTTTCTCTGCGATGGTAGTAATAACCTTGTGTATAGTGGGAGAATCATCTACGATAAGAACACGTATCATTGTTCACCCCCAGGTGAATTGCTTTCAGCTAATTGATTTTTTTGTGAGCTGTGTTTTTGTACAATTTTGTTGAGGTGATCTGCCAGATCTACCAGTTCTTTGACTGAATTCAGGCTCTGGTTGGAAACTTCTACAGATTGTTTGGAGATTTCTGCCATTTGTTTCATGGTTTCTGTGGCTTGCTGGGTTCCAACTTCTTGTTGTTTGGTGGATATCTCTATCTTGCGGAGGAAAGAGTAGTTGTTATTCATTTCGTTCATAATATCATTGGTGGATTGTACAACTTCCTGTACTTTGTTCACACTTTCTCTGATTTCTTGGACTTCTTTGTGGGAATTTTCTACAATCTTGTCAATGAAGCTCTTGATCTCTTCAGCAACGGAAGTAACTTTCTTGGCAGAAGAGATGGTTTCTTTGGAGAGTTCGCGAATTTCTGCAGAAACAACACTGAATCCCTTGCCTACTTCTCCTGCTCGTGCTGCTTCAATAGAGGCATTAAGAGAGAGAAGATTGGTTTTGTTCGCTACATCAGTAATGATCTTGACCATTTCACTGATGAATACAGATTTTTTATTCAGGTCCATGACCTCCTGAGCATTTTGCTCGATAAGATTACTGATGTAGGATATTTTTTCATAAGCGGTTTCAAGAGATGTTTTATTGCTGGAAAGAATGTTGACAACGGATTTTGTGGCGTTGACTAATTGTTCTGTACTTTCTGCGATCTGTTTTGCTGTGACAGAAAGCTCTTCAATAGTTGCGCTTACTTCTGTGAGACCACTGGCATGCTCTGTAGCAGCACTGATTTGTTCCTGACTGGAGGCTTCCAGTTCTTTGGCTGCGGCTGTGAGTTTGGATATGCCTTCTTCAAGGTTAATAAGAATTTCATTGAGACTTGAAAGGATGGTTTCCTTTCTTTCTTTGTCCTGAAGAATGAGATGTTGACTTTCCTCGTGTTCTTTGAGAAGAAAGAAATGACAATTGTCTTCTTTGTTGAGGTTGTTGTAGATGGCGATGCTCATGTTTTCACAGCTGTTATAGCCGCAGGCAGAACAGTTTTTGAAGTCTGATTCGGTGATCTTGTGCATTTTGAGATAGATGCCTTTCTGCTCTTTTTCGGATGGTTTTTTGACGGTTTTGTCATACAGATAAGCAAGGTTCTGGTAGGAACGGTGATAGAGTCCTGGTTTCCAATATTTTGCGATGAGTTTTTCTAATTTCTTGGGGCGTTCTGTTTTTCGTATGATACCTTTTTTTCTATAGTAGGCGATCATTTGCTCAGCTCTTTGTTTGACATAGAATTCCACTTCATCTATGGGTAGTTTGTGGGCTGTGGTGCCGGTTCCTCCGTTACAACCCATTTCACAGTTGAGACAGTCGATGAGAAGAGGTTGTTGTTGTTTTTTGATACTTTCGAAAAGATGGGAAAGATAATGGTAGATGGTTGCGGGACCTTCTATCTTTCTTGTTTTCTTCCGGATTTCTGGGACTTCGCGTGCAGCTGTTTCAAGTAGTCCTCCTGGATTTGAGAATAAGACAGCTCGTTCTGCTGGTTCATTGTCAAAATCTACTTCTGGATAGTTGGTAAGGATGATATGGTTCTCTTCGAAATACTGCTGGAGTTTTGCCATGGTGACGTTGTAATCACCTATTCCCACTTCATCAAATTCTCTTCTTTTCGCGATGCATGGAGAGATAATCATCATCTTGTGATGACGATATCTGGGGTAGAACTCTCTCACCATTTTCATTGTATGCATCATGGGACTATCCGCCGGGGCAAGGAATTGAATAAGTTCAGGGTGATAAATTTCTATGTAGGTAACGAGAGCAGGACAGGGTTGTGCAATCACAGTGGAGGGATGATTGGTTTTGATATGTTCTAAGTAAGATTTAATAGTGAGCTCTGCACCAAAACTTACATCAAATACTGCGGCCACTCCCATGCTTTTCAGCCAGCCATTGAGTCTTAAGTAGTTGTTTGGAAAATTAGCACTGGCCGCTGGAGCCACTATAGCCACGATGGGCTCTTTTCTTTGAAGAGCTTGAAGGGCTTTGTCTAAATCGTCTACAATGGTTCTGGCTCCATGGGTACATGCCTTGAGACATTCACCACACCCTATACAGAGATCATCTATGACCTTAACATAATCCCCACTTCCGTCATTACAGTATTTTACAGGACAGACTGCTATACAACGGTGGCAGTTTACGCACTTTTCGGAAATCACATCGACAACCTTGGCCAATGCCATGAGATGCCTCCTTTATTTTATATATAGAATATTGTATACATATATAAGTTTATTCATTTCAAAGATTTATCTATTTTAAGATTTTCGGTAAAAAAATGCAAATCTTGAGAAAAAGGAGAAAAATATAGCTCAAAGGTCTAACCGTTTACATACTTGTCCAGTGTTCGGATTTGTTCCTCGTTGCCCATGACAATGAGTCTGTCTCCTGATTCCAGGAGAATATTGATTGGATCGGGGTTATACAAAGGTACATTACCTCGTTTGATGGCAAAAACTAAAAGTCCAGTTTTTTGATATAGAGCGGCATCCCTGAGGTTTTTTCCAATCAGGTGGGATTCTGGTTCGATAATTACCTCGCCAACAAATACGTTTTCTTTTTCTGGTTTTGGATTCTCAAGTTCACCAAGGAAAGAGAGAAAATGCTTGTTGAGAAGAGAGGTAGCAAGGTGTTTTCCAATGAGAAAATCTCCCCAGATGATCTCATCGACGCCAATTTGCTGAAATTTGCGGATGTTTTTGTCATCGATGACATAGGTGGCTATTTTGATGTTGGGATTGAGTTGTTTTGCAGACATGGCAATAAAAAGATTTTTGATGTCGTCTCGGACACAACAAAAAATAGCAGACGCTCGTTCTATTCCTGTCTGCAGGAGGATTTGTTCATCTGTTGCATCACCTTCGAATAGCCACTTCGGGTCTATAGGAAGTTCATTTTTGAGTTGTTCTAAGATTTTTGGGTTTATGTCTATCCCCACAAAGTGTTTTTTTTCGTTTATAAGTGTCTCGATCACATGTTTTCCAACCTTGCCACAGCCACAAACGATGGAGTGTTGGCGTATCTGAAAAAGTTCTTTGAGCATTTGTTTCCTCCTGTTGGTAGTTGATAAATAATTTTCAATAATCTGTGCCCCTAATAAACTGAGGATGCCAACAAAGAAGGTGATGCTTCCAAGAGCATAAAAAATGGTGAAAAAACGCCCTGCCTTTGAAAGGGGATAAATTTCGCTAAACCCTATTGTCGTCATAACGATGAGACTCATATAAAGTGCATCAAACCATGACCATTTTTCAATCCAGTGATAACCAAAGGTTCCTATGGTGAGAACAATGAACAGAGAAAAGAAACCAAAAACGATTTTTCGATAGAAAGTGTTCATGGCTGGTCCTGTATTTTTTTTTATATCATAAAGAGAAAAGCTTTTTTTTTGCAAGAATAAGGTAGGTTGAAAAGAGGTGTTTGTTTT
>JBKBIS010000370.1:0-645 GCA_046294145.1 Brevinematales bacterium
GGGACGGCGTTACTGAATTTCTAAGGCCAAACTGGTTACCGAAAGAGGACGAACGGGCTATTCTTTTCCTTGATGAAATTAATCGCGCCCCGATTTATGTCAGGCAGTCCATCTTCCAGCTCGTTCTCGATAGGCAAGTTGGTCCGCACAAGTTGGGGGATGTTTTTATCATTGCTGCAGCCAATCCAGACACGGAGGAGTATGTGGTTTCCGATATGAACGATAGGGCATTGCTCAACCGATTTGTAATTTTATCAGTGAGCAATGACCCTGTTGATTTTAACAGCTATATGTCCCAGAAAGGTTATGAGGAAAAGTTGTCGCTCGTTGCAACAAGAGTGCTCGACAGGTTCGGTACTTTCGGCGAGCAGGTGAAACTACCACCAATAACCTTAACTCCAAGAGGCATGGAGCGAGCAGTGCGTGTCTTCGACGTAATCAAAGATATGGACAAGTTAATACAGTTGGAAGTTCTGTCCGGCATAATCGGACCAGAACCAGCTGCTGAATTCATCAGGCAAATGGAGGCTGATGTACTCGTTGAAGAAGATTTCCTGCAGGCAAATCTAGTTAAAATCAAGATGGCAACACATCTTGAAAAAGTTGTCGTCCTTTTAAGAATGTTTGAAAAAGGCACAATCTTAG
>JBKBIS010000371.1:0-604 GCA_046294145.1 Brevinematales bacterium
ATACGGTAGGAAAGGTGATTCTCTCTGAAAGAGATGGAAACCAATATTCTTTCCAACACCTGATTAAACAGCCTATTATAATTCCTTTTACCCATACAATAAATAACCCCCTTCACACTGTTTTCTAAATTTTTTTTACTACTTGTGGTGCGACTATTCAAGTAATCTGAACAGTCGCACCACAAGTCATAAACAAAAAAACCCCACCACAGTGTTGTGGCGGGTTAATTAAAATTAATCAATTATTCACTTTCCATTTTGTACAGGGTTTGATTGTTAAATTTGTTTATAAATTCTATTAATTCTCTAACACTTTCTTCATCATAAATCTTATTTGACAACTCCTTTATTGACGGACTGACGTGGTATCTTGGAATAGCACTTATAAAATCTTTTACTATTTCGATGGCTTTTGTAAAATCCTTCATAATAATTTCGATTTCTGATTTTTCGTCACATCTTATTTCTACTGATTTTAATGTTTCTGTTCCATAGTTATTTTCTGTTTCTACTAATTTTATAATTTCCAAACTGACACTAATACACGACTCCTTTGTCCAGAAATAATAACTCAAGCTAATATATGTTCCTGGAAACAACCTAT
>JBKBIS010000372.1:0-564 GCA_046294145.1 Brevinematales bacterium
GTTTTAGAGCCTTAAATCCCAACCGCCCGGCATCGAGGCGGTATACAAGTATCGGGCTTCCCATTTTTTATCTTTCCCCTCGCTTAAAAATACCAGTAGCTGATGTTATATAGACTATGAACAATTAAAAAATATCCCGAAAGGGGTGAGAAATTATGGAAGTATTAAAGAAAATCGCAGACATTGCAAAAGATGTCTGCGATGAATTTAATGTTCGACCACCGCTGACAGTGGTCGAACTCGAAGGTGGCTCTGACTTCAGAGCCATCTGGCTCCCAGACGACGATTGGGCGCTGGGAGTAAACATTAAGCTTGCCAGCCATATCGGCAAGAAGTTCAAAGACCGATATGGCGAGCAAGCGCCGAAGGACTACCTCAGGTACTGCGTGTACCACGAGGTAGCACACGTAGCGCTCGGCCACAGGAACGCTATGGCCGGCTGGCTGCGTGAGATAAAGCCTGGTTTTTCGAAATACGACCAGGCTGAGGAACTCATAAGCTTCGGTGTTCGCTTCATGAACATAATAGGCGATGCCGAAGTATATGAGTTCCTCGAAAAACATG
>JBKBIS010000373.1:0-520 GCA_046294145.1 Brevinematales bacterium
AAGAAGTGTCTTTCTTACTGAAATGGTAGGGGGCATTAAGTCGAGTATCGAGTTAGTTTCCATCTCTTTCGGAGAGAAGTTCCTTTCCTACAAGGCTGGATAGAAGAAACGATCGGAGCACTGAGATACACGTTTCCATCTCTTTCAGAGAGAAGTTCCTTCCTAACTTGAATCAGTAAAAAAGTTGGTAGGCCGCAAGGCCTGCCAGGTTTCCATCTCTTTCAGAGAGAAGTACCTTTCCTACGAGCAACAGACTTATTAGGCTTGTTAACCTGTCTTATCCCCGTTTCCATCTCTTTCAGAGAGAAGTACCTTTCCTACGCTGATAAACTCATAGACTTCGGCAAAAACTTTTTCAACATGTTCCCATCTCTTTCAGAGAGAAGTACCTTTCCTACGGTTCGGTACTGAAACATTTGTTTCAAGAGTTGTGAAATAGTTTCCACCTCTTTCAGAGAGAAGTACCTTTCCTACGTATTTATGAAAGTTCAAGAATACCTTAGTTTCTACCGCAAGTTTC
>JBKBIS010000374.1:0-507 GCA_046294145.1 Brevinematales bacterium
GGTGATTTAGAGATTCATCATGGGGTAAATCCGGTTGTTCTTCTTCTACTTTATTCTCATGTCCACAATTAACCACAGATGGATGACTTGTACTATGCACTTGACTTTGCTCGGTTATGGCCTCCTGAAGAGCCTTCCGCTAATAATAAATCGTACGAAGGTCTTGTAACACATCAATTGATGAGATTGTAACTAGTGACATTTATCACAAACTATTACGGCCAGAGTTTGTGATGAAATATTCAGAACCTTTAAGCTCTGACGCACACTCGGTAACTAACCGTTTTCTTCTTCTTCTTCCTCACCTGTTTACATTCGTTGTAGCGCTGGGGCTCGTCCGATCCATCCTACAGAGATCACTGTGACAAGATTAAAGAGGCCACTCAGTATCTCCATAGCACGGTCGTATCTCATTGTGTTGAGCTATTAGAGAAGGAGGAATCTCAGCTTACTCGAGATATCAACCAATCTACCTTTCATCACTTACAAAAGCTGTTGCACTCTCTG
>JBKBIS010000037.1:0-10476 GCA_046294145.1 Brevinematales bacterium
AAGGTTATAGAAACCAATCCTCAGAGTTCTATGGCATATTCTAGTCTGGGTTATGTGTATTTTGAGATGAAAAGGTATGATCAGGCCATTCTTCATTTTCGCAAGGCTATACAACTCAATCCAAACAATGCGGGAGCCCACAATAATCTGGGCTATACTTATGCAGAACTTGGGATAAATCTCTCTGAAGCTATCAGTGAATGTCGGAAGGCTATTCAGCTTGCTCCAAAATCGGGAGCCTACTATGATAGTTTGGGGTGGGCATACTATGTGGCTGAAGATTATGAGAATGCTATTTTGTATCTTCAGAAGGCCCTTGATTATGCCCTTCCTCAGCAGAAGGATATCATCACAGAGCATTTGCGTCTGGCTTACAAAAAGAAAGAAAAGGGTGGCTGATGGTATGAAGGGTTTTATTTCCTGGTTTTGGTCGGTTTTGTTTGGTATAGTTTTTCTCTCCCAAGTGTATGGTTTTAGTACAGGTGTTGCGTTACTTGATAATTGGCGTTATACTTATGGGGATAATCCTCTCTATGCGAAAGAGGATTATCAGGATCAGGAATGGAGAGTGGTACAGTTTCCTACAACAACATTTGTCTTTGAGGGGGAAAAAAAGCCATATACGTGGCTACGGAAATGGTTTACCCTTCCTCTTTCTCTTTCCAATCAAAAGTTGGGATTGTATACTGGACGCATTCATGATGCGGTAGAGATTTATCTGAACGGTGTATTGATAGGTGTTTCTGGTTCGCAACCCCCTCTTCTTTATTTTGGGACTCCTCATATTCCTCGTGGGTTTCTTCTTCCACCAGAGATTATACATTATGGACAAAAGAATCTTTTGGCTATTCGGGTGTATACTCATAAAACTATGGGGGCTTTTGGGGAAATGATGGTGGCTCCTTACCATGAGGTGAAAGAAAGGGTTCGATGGGAAACTTTGCTTGGGCTTGGTATTCCACAAGTGGTTACTATTATTTCTCTGTTTATGTTGGTGTATTTTCTTTTTTTGTTTGCCAAAACAAGAGACAGAGCTTCTCTTTTTGTTGGAATTGGGGTAGTTTTGATAGGGCTTTATTATACTGATATCTATGTGGAATATCTTCCCATGCAGTATCTCTTGAAGCAAAAAATAGCGTTTTCTGGGCTTTATCTTTCTTTTATCTTTCTTGTTCTTTTTTTTCATCGTTTCTATGGTTTCAAACGCCGGTTGGTGGAAGTGGTTTGCTGGTTGATGGGGGTGGGAAGTGTGGTAGTGAATTTCCTCATGCCTGATTTTCCAACATGGGAGCTTGTCATGGGTTCTATAGTACAGCTTTTGTGGGTACTTCCTGTGACTTTGTATATGCTTGGGGTGAATGGGATAGCTGTTTTTCAGAAGAAACCGTATGCCTGGATCATGTTTATTGGGTCGTTTCTTGCTATTTTTTTCTCTTTGAGAGATACCTTTGGTTTTATGCTTCATATCTGGGCGAGGTACTGGACCAGTTCATGGGGAATGCTTCTGTTTTCTGTTTCACTGTTTATTGCTATGGCCTTGAGGACTGCCGATCTTCAGAAGGAGAGCGAGAAGAATGAAGAAGCTCTCTCTCGTCAGAAGGAAAATCTGGAAAACCTTCTAGGAAAGATGAAAACCATTGCTATGGAGCTGGGAGAAACAAGTCATCAGTTGGATGGGGAAATCTCCAGTGCCAGAATGGCTATGGAATATGTACTGGATCTCTCCAGGCACATGAGGCAAGAATTTGGCAATGAAATCACCGTTATTCAGGAGAGTGCGAGGACAGCATCAGCTGTAATGAGGGATATTGAACATGTGATGCAAAGACTTGGAAAGGAAAATGAACTTATTCAAACTGGTATGGGGTACTTCGGGGATATAAGGCAAATAAGGCAGGGGATTGAAAATGATATTCAAAACTTGCGGGAGTTAATAGAACGCTTAAAGGAAAGTCTTATGGCTTCTCGTCTGGAAACGAAGGCATCTTCTGAGGCTCTTCAAAGTCTTACTATGAAGGCGGATAAGGTTTCTGAACTTCTGGGAAATATTCAAAAGATTGCAGATGATACCAATACACTGGCTATTAATGCGGCTATTCAGTCAGCTCACGCGGGTGAATATGGAAAATCCTTTGCTATTGTTGGACAGGAGGTGCGGAATCTGGCTCTCAATGTTGCTCAGCTTGCTGAGTCTGTAGGTGCTGAGGTGCAGCAAATGAATCGGGAGCTTACGGCAACTCAGAGTCATTTTGAGATTGCGGATAAAAGTTTTCAAAAAACGATGGAAGAGATAGAGAGCGTGGAGTCAATTCTTCAAAAATTCGCAGAGTTTCTTGAGAAACAAAAAGGGGGATCACAGCAGGTAGTTCTCACCGTACAGGAGCTGAATGATGTGGTTATGGACCTTCTGAAGTCCCTGGCGGATCAGAAAGAGCGGATCAAGGGGTTCTACAAGATGTTGCAAGAAACGGAACATCTTTTCCAATCTGTTGTTCAGAGGTTGGATGCTCAGAGTGAAAAAGAAGAGAAGATTCTTCTTGTTATGGAGAATCTCAGTCAGTTGTCCAGAAACCACAAAGCCATTGTTGGGCGTCTGGGTGAGGTAGCATCACAGGGGTGAGAGTGCAGAAACAAGAGTCGTCGGGTTGACACCAAAGAAAGGGTTATGGCTGAAAGGGAAAAAAGATTTTGTGTGTTTTTATGCTACAGTATGTGAGGAAAGGAGAGAGACATGACTATTCAATCCCATATACCACTTGCTCCTCTGACTACCTTTCGGATTGGGGGAGAAGCTGAGTTTTTTTGTGAACCACGGAGTGAGGAGGAACTGAGAGAAGGGCTTTTCTTGGCTCGAGAGAAGGGCTGGCGGGTGATTATTCTTGGAGGGGGATCTAATATTCTTTTTGCTGATGGAATCATTCAAGGACTGGTGGTGAGTATGAGGTCTCTTCGGGGGATTCGAGAGGAAGACGATATCCTCTGGGTCGGGGCAGGTGTGTCTATAGATGAACTTAATAAGTGGGTAGAACAAGAGGGGAGGAGTGGACTTGAATGGAGTGGCGGGCTTCCTGGAACGGTGGGAGGGGCTACTTATATGAATGCTCGTGCCTATCAGCATGAGATGAGTGAAGTGGTGAAAGCTGTCCGGGTGATGGATTTTTCTGGGAGAGAGTTTGTACTTCAGAGAGAGGAGATTCATTATCGTTATAAGTATAGTATTTTTATGGACCATGAAGACTGGGTGATTGTTGAAGTGGGGCTTGAGTTGGGATTTGCTTCACCGGAAGAGGTGAAAACAAAAACGGAAGCCTGTCGTCAGGATAGGGAAAAGAAAGGACAGTATCTCTATCCTTCGGCTGGGTGTGTTTTCAAAAATGACTATAGTCGTAACCTTCCTGCTGGCAAAGTGATTGATGAGGTAGGCCTGAAGGGTTTTCGTATAGGGGGAGCTGAGGTCTATCAAAGACATGCGAATTTCATTGTAAATACTGGAAATGCTACAGCTAGTGATGTTATCCGGCTTCTTGAGAAGGTTGAAGAGGAAGTTTATAAGAAAACAGGTGTGTGTTTAGAAAGAGAAGTGAGAGTTATCAAGTAGGAAGGGGATATGCAAAAGAAAGTCTTGTATACTGTATTTTTTCTCTTTTTTTGGGTGGTTCTTTTTCTGATGATAGAGGCTTGTTTTCGCCTTGTGGGAATGGGTTATTCTACTGAGCCTTTTGAGAGGGTGGTTGGTACTCCTTATTATCGGGATAATCCCGACTTTCTCAACAAGTATTATCCATCTCGTCGGACTCCTCGTTCTGAGGCCAAGTTCAAGAACCTTTTTCTGGTAGAGAAACCTACCAATGGACTTCGTATTTTCATTGTGGGGGGATCAACTGCTCAGGGATGGCCTTTTGAGCCCAATCAGTCTTTTGGGAAGATGATACAGGCCGCACTTGAGCGTATTCTTCCGGAAAAGGAAGTGGAGGTTATTAATCTCGGGTATAGTGCGATGAGTAGTTATTATGTAGCTGATGTGATGAAAAAGCTTTTTCGTTATCAGCCTGATGTTATTCTTCTTTATACAGGACAAAATGAGTACTATGGGACGATTTCGGCTACTACAGGGGGAGGATATTTTGCTCAATGTTTGTATCTGGCTCTTCGGGAATGGAGGATATTTCAGGTGCTGTTTGGCTTTTTTGAGAGGAAGAAAAATTCTTCCCAGACGATGATGGCGGCTCAGTTTGCCGGGCATCATGTGCCACCTGGCGAGGTGGATAAAAGAGTGGCAAAGGCTTTCGAAAGGAATCTGTCTTTCGTGTTTGATGAGGCCAAAAAAGGTGGTGTGAACGTAGTGGTGTATGAGATGGCAGCTAATCTTATTCATATGCCCCCTTTTGCTAGTATGGACGAAGAAATCGTATCTCCTTTGATTCTTTCAAATCAGATGCGTTTTCGACATGAGACATGGAAAACAGAAGAAACAAAGCGTCTTCTTGATACATGGCGTGATCAATTTCCTTCTAATGCTCATGTGTGGTATCTTACAGGAATTGCGCGAAGAACGAAGGGAGAGGAGTTTCTGTCAAGTCTTCGGTTGGCGAAGGATCTGGATGTGATACCTTTTCGTTATCGTGAGACACTTCGTGAGGTTTTGCATCAGGTGGTGAGAGAAAAAAAAGTGGTATTTATTCCCCTGCAGGAAGAGATAGAGAGGCGTTTTGGTCCTGATGGGTTTGGAAGGCTACTTTTTGTTGACCATCTTCATTTTCAGTACAGGGGGCAGGTGTTTCTGGCGGAACTGGGAACAAAGGCTATTTTGTCTTTTGTTTTTCCTGAGAGAGTGAAAGAAGTGGATAGGCTTTTTGATGAGGTTTATGAGGGGATAAATAGGGCTTCTGAGGGAGGACTTGCTCACGAGAACTGGCTTGATGCGACTCTCTTTTTTACTGTTTATGATGAGTTTATGGCTATACAGAATATCCTTGCCCTTGTTTCGCAGAGTCCATATAAGGAAATGCTTATTCCGTTTGTTAAGGATCCTTCGTGGGGAAGGATAGGGATGGTGTTCCAGGAACCATTCAAAACAATCCTTGCTTCTTATGAGATGACAAAGGGACAGGCCTTTGGGAACTTTCTCCTTTCTGAATTGGCAAAACAAAAGAGATGGGATATAATTGTCAATCTTCTTGAAGCTTATTGTCATAATAATCGCGGCTGGTATGTGGGATATAAAAACTGTGGGGATTTTTATCTTTCCCGGGGGGGGGTAGACGAGGCTTTGAGGTTTTATGCTATGGCGTATCTTCTAGCTGAAAGAAAAGAGAAAGTGACGCTGAGGAAGGATGTGGAAAAGATTGTCAAAACAGCCGGAAAAGAGAAGGAATGGGAAAACCTATTGAAATGGCTTGCAAAAAATCCCTGGTTTGGTTATAATACATCTGAGTAAAGGAGGCGAGCGTGAGGACGCTAACGAGATTTCTGAAGGAGTTCTGGCTTTTTGTGAAAGAGAACAAGAAGATATGGCTTATTCCTGTTGTGTTTTTGATAGTTCTCTTTGGGATTGTGGTGATTTTAGCCCAATCGCAGGCATTGGCGCCTTTTATCTACAGTCTTTTTTAGCTTATGGTTATTCTCGGGATTTCTGCGTTTTATCATGATAGTGCTGCTGCTTTGGTGAGAGATGGGGATATTGTAGCAGCAGCCCAACAGGAGAGATTTTCCAGACGAAAGGGGGATGATGGGTTTCCTCGTGAAGCAGTAGCGTATTGTCTTCAAGAAGCTGGTGTTGATATTCATGAGGTTGATTATGTGGTTTTCTATGATAAACCACTTGTGAAGTTTGATCGTATTTTGGCTTCGTATATTCATACGGCTCCCAAGGGAATTCGGTCCTTTTTGATGGCTATTCCTGTTTGGTTGAAGCAAAAACTCTGGATAGAGGAATTGATTCGAAAAGAACTTCACTATCAGGGGCCTGTACTTTTCTCTTCACATCATCAGGCTCATGCGGCCAGTGCTTTTTTCCCTTCTCCGTTTGAGCGGGCCGCTATTCTTACCGTGGATGGGGCCGGTGAATGGAATACCACTACTATTGGAAAAGGAGAGCAAAATCGTATCACACTTCTCAAGCATATTGACTTTCCTCATTCGCTGGGGCTTCTCTATTCGGCTTTTACATACTATTGTGGCTTTAAGGTGAACTCTGGTGAGTATAAACTGATGGGATTGGCTCCTTATGGAGAACCGAGGTATGTGGATCTCATCAAAAATCATTTGGTGAAAATAAGGGATGATGGGTCTTTTGAGTTGAATGAAAGGTATTTTAACTATATAAGTGGATTGGTGATGATTTCTTCTGATTTTGAAAAATTGTTTGGACAGAAGGCACTCCCTCAGGGTGGGAGTCCTACGCAGTTTTATATGGATGTGGCAGCTTCTATTCAGATGGTGACTACAGAAATTTTGGTGAAAATGGCTCGTTATGCCAGGAAGATTACAGGGGAAAGGTATCTTTGTTTGGCTGGTGGAGTGGCTCTCAATTGTGTGGCAAATAGTCGTGTTCTTCGCGAGAGTGGTTTTGAAGATATCTGGATTCAACCGGCAGCAGGTGATGCGGGTGGGGCTCTTGGAGCGGCTTTGGCTGTATGGTATGGCTATCTTGGAAATTCTCGGAAGACTGATGGCATCCATGATTTCCAGAAGGGAAGTTATTTAGGACCTTCCTATACTGAGGAGAAGATAGAGGAGATACTCAAGGCTTATGGAGCTGTGTACGAGAAATTGGAAGAAAGAGAACTCTTGCAAAGAACGGCCAGGGCTATGGTAGAAGGGAAGGTTGTTGGCTGGTTTCAGGGAAGAAGTGAATTTGGGCCTCGTGCTTTGGGTAATCGATCTATTCTCGGGGATCCTCGCCGGGAAGATATGCAAACAACGATGAATCTTAAAATCAAGTTTAGAGAATCATTTCGTCCTTTTGCTCCTGCTGTACTCATGGAGGATGTGGGAGAATGGTTTGAATGGGATAGACCATCTCCGTATATGCTTTTTGTGGCGGATGTGAGGGAGAAGCATAGGCTTCCTTTTGCGAAGGATGGAAAAACAGGTCTTGACCTTCTCAAACAGCCTCGTTCTGTTTTGCAAGCGATTACCCATGTGGATTTTTCTGCTCGTCTTCAGACAGTTCATAAGGAAACTAATCCAAAGTTTTATGCTTTGCTTGAAGAATTTAAGCGTCTTACAGGGTGTGGGGTTGTTATCAATACTTCATTTAATGTTCGTGGTGAGCCTATTGTCAATGATCCACGTGATGCCTACCGGTGCTTTATGGGAACAAATATTGATGTTTTGGTGATAGGAAATTTCTATCTGGAAAAGTCCAAGCAACCGCCTTTTAAGGAGCTTCAAACATGGAAAAACACACTCGTCGTCGATTGACGGTTTCTGAATATAAACACTTTGGGTTTTCCTTTGGTGTAGGGATGTTGGTGCTTACCCTTATTGGATTGTGGAGGCATTTTCCCTTTCCATTTATTTTGTTGACGATTGCTCTCTGGCTTTATCATTGGGTGGTAGGTTTTCTCTGGCCTCGTTCTCTCTGGGTTTCGGAAATGGTTGCCTGGGGTATATGGCAGGTGTTTTCTCAGCTGGTTTCTCGTCTTGTGTTGGGTGTACTTTTTTATGTGATTTTGACCCCTCTTTTCTGGTTTCTTCGTCTTTTTGGTCAGGATCATATAGCCAGAAATAGAGGAGAATGGCAGGATTTTTTTGCCTCTGATAATGATCCGAAAAAAATGGAACGATGGTTTTGACAATCGAAAAAGAAAATTGACTTTTTTTCTTGCTGGCATTATCATAAAAAGGAAATTTTTTCGAGGAAACATGCATGGCAAGGCTTGACTTTTCTCATAAAAATCTTATTGTTTATTTAACGGCGGGAATACCTTCTCTTGCTTTTCTTCAGAAGGCTATTCTGCATCTTCAGTCCTGCGTGGATGCGATTGAAATTGGAGTGCCTTATAGTGATCCGGTGGCAGATGGACCTGTGATTGCTCATGCTTCTCAATTGGCGCTTGAGAAAGGGGTGAACTTGGATGGAATTTTAGGGGCGGTGAAAGAGATATCTGCACAGGTGAAAATTCCTCTTTATCTCATGAGTTATTATGCCCCTGTGTATGCCTATGGTCAGGAGAAGTTTGTGTCGAATTCACGTGAAGCGGGGATTCGAGGGGTGATTTTGCCGGATCTCAATGTGGATGAGGGAGAGGGTTTTTATCGTTTTCTCTCTTCTGAGGGTCTTGACGCTGTGCTTTTAGTTTTTCCCAATACAAGTGAAGAGAGGGTGAAACGGATTGCTTCTGTGTGTGGCGATTTTCTCTATTATGTCAATTTTTTTGGGACAACAGGGGAGCGTAGGGATGCTTTCTCTTTTTCTCTTGATCGTCTTCGGCAGGTGAAGGAGTGGTCCAGGAAACCTGTTTGTGCTGGTTTTGGAGTATCGGATAGAAAGGGGTATGAAAGACTTTCCGCTGTTGCTGATGGAGTGATTATTGGATCGGCAATTATGAGGCGGGTACTGGATGCCGCATCGGAGCAGGATGCACTTGATCAGGTGATGAGTTTTGTCAGGGAGATTCGTTCATAACTATGGAAATAGGTTCTTTCGGGAGCGGTAGTAAACAGAACTGTTTTTATCTTCTTCATGAAGATGAGTTGTGGGTTATAGATCTGGGGATTTCTTATACCAGATTTTGTTCTTGTCTTGGGCTTCTCAAAAGGGATATAAAGACGGTGAGTGGACTCTGGATTACCCATGATCATGATGATCATGTCAAGGGAGTGTCCCAGTTTGCCAAGCATACCCACGTACCTATCTATGTTCATCCTGATACAGCACGATCTATTCATGTATCCTATCGGATGACACCTATTGAGCCCTACAAAACCTATCATTTCAAATACTTTTCGTTTTTCCCTTTTCCCCTGTCGCATGATGCTATTTTTCATATGGGATATCTGATTAAAACTCCTGTTGGTGTGCTTTTGTATGCCAGTGATGTTGGCAGGGTAGATAATCATCTTCTACACTATGCCAGAAAAGCCCATATAATTGCTATTGAGGCCAATTACGATGAAGATATGCTTAAAAATTCGAAATATCCCCAGCATCTCAAGGATCGTATTCTTGGAGGAAAAGGGCATCTTTCCAATCTTCAAACGCGGGATTTTCTTTTTCGGGTTATCTCTTCTCATACGAGGCAGGTGATACTTTTACACCTCAGTGAGAACAACAATACAAAAGAACGAGTGAGAGAAACAGTAATAGAACCTCTTTCTCGCCGATTTCCTCATGTGTTTTTTTTTATTTCTGATCGGGAGGAGTGGGTGGTATATAAATAAAAAAGGCTGTCCTTATGGACAGCCTTTTTTCATATCTTACTTTCCGAGAGCTTTCATGATCAGGGGAGCTTTGCCAGCAGAACCAAGAACGTTTTCGTTCTTTGCCATGTACATTTTCTTGAGAGCCTCACGAGCAGGGCCAAGGTATTTACGAGGGTCAAACTCTGCAGGCTTGGTGGCGAAGATCTCTCGAATCTTGGCAGTCATAACCAGACGACCATCGGAATCAATATTGATCTTGCACACAGCTGATCGTGCAGCCTCGCGAAGTTGTTCTTCGGGGATACCAATTGAATCTTTTAGTTGACCACCGTACTTGTTGATGGTTTCCACAGCATCTCGAGGTACAGAAGAAGAACCATGTAGAACAATAGGAAAGCCAGGAATACGTTTCTCAATTTCTTTCAGGATGTCAAGACGAATCTCTGGCTTCTGACCAGGTTTGAACTTGTAGGCTCCGTGAGATGTACCAATGGCGATAGCAAGTGAATCTACGCCAGTCTTTTTCACGAAGTCTTCTACCTGATTAGGGTCTGTGTACACATGGTGTTCAGCCGAAACCTCATCTTCTACACCAGCAAGCACACCAAGTTCACCTTCTACCGTAACATCATATTTGTGGGCATATTCAACTACCTTTCGGGTGAGCTCAACGTTTTCCTCATAGGAGAGATGAGAACCATCAATCATAACCGAAGAGAATCCACTTTCAATACAGGAAACACAGAGTTCATAACTATCACCATGGTCAAGATGAAGGGCAATAGGAATCTCTCCAAGCCCCTTTTCTTTGGCCATACGACGCATCATTTCCACAGCTCCTTTGCCCATGTACTGCAGAAGTGTCTGATCGGCATATTCACGGGCACCTTTTGAAACCTGAAGAATCACAGGGGATTGGGTTTCAAGACAAGCCGAAACAATAGCCTGAAGCTGTTCCATGTTGTTGAAGTTGAATCCGGGAATAGCGTACTTTCCCTCATTAGCCTTCTGGAACAACTCCTTAGTGTTCACAAGGCCCAGTTCGGTATAATGTACCGGCATGCCACTTCCTCCCTCTATGTGATGGTGTTATTCTTCTCACCTTCC
>JBKBIS010000038.1:0-10335 GCA_046294145.1 Brevinematales bacterium
GGGAAGCCAGGGTATGGGATAGACAACTCATAGAATTCGGAAGTCAGATTATTGAGAAAAGGCTTTTTTTTCTCAAACAGATCTCTCTTCGTCTTGCGGAATTTTACAAAGAACTTTATGGGGGAAAGGTAGAACTGCGTATACTCAATACCTTTCGTATAGAAAATAGTATAAAGGAAAGTTTTTCAAAAGCCCTGGAGGGAGCGAGGGTTCTGGAACATCAGAGGCGATATACACTTATAGGCCCCCATCGGGATACCTTTGAGATTCGTCTTGAGGACAGAAATTTTCAGACAGTGGCTTCTCAGGGACAGAAGAGGGCTCTTTCGCTTCTTTTCAAGATCACTGTAGCAACTCTTCTTCGAGAGCAAGAGAGACTTCCTCTGCTTCTTTTTGATGATGTGATGCTTGAGATGGACCATGAAAGACAGAAGATGCTTCTGGCATTCTTTTGGGATAGTTTTCCATGGGTGTGGACAGTGTATGCGAAGGATATGGTGCCTGGACCAGAGACCTATGAGATGATGGAACTCCCATTGGAGAAAAGGTAAGCCAGGAATGGAGTTTTTGAAAACGCTTTCATGGTACGAATGGGCTATGTTCTTGAGAAGTTATAATCTGAAAGGAAAATTTTCTTCTGGTGCTATTTTTCTCAAGAAGAGAGTCTTTTTTAAAACAAAAAGAAAAAGATGAAAGACGGGTTGGAGTAGCCATAACGCCAAGCCCTTTAAGAGCCTGTATGAGTGAAACTGTTTTTTGAGATATGTTGTTTTGTCTGTTTTTGAAGGTGAAAAACAAAAGCTTCTTTACTTGATTTTTTTTCCGAAAATAGTTACATTATAAGTGATAAGATAAAAATAGGAGTATACATGCAAACGCTGTGCTTTCTATTGTTATTTGCTATTATAAGTTATAAGAGAAAAAAAGGAGGATACATGGCTAAAAAGGCAAATACCATGTTTGCTTCTGTTGCTTTTGATCGGGTATTTTTTGATCCCAATTTTGGAAGCTACACGTTTCGTCTGACCTCCACAGAGAAAAACCAGAAAATGGCTCTCCATATTCCTATTCAGGGATCCTCAGAAGAAATTATGGGTATACCTTTTCTTTTGACAGATCCTCTTCTGCTCAATCTTTTCAAGACTCTTCGTATCAAAGTAGAGAATATATCTCTTTACCAATCAAAAGGTGTATGGCATGGAAGAGTGGAGATGCGCTGGGGATGGTGGAGAAAACGTCTCGATATTCGTCCTATTGATGCTATTCGCTTTTCTGTTGAATTTCACAAGCCTATTTTTGTTCCTTCTGACATGCTTCGCCCTGTGATCATAGAGAAAGAGAAAGAAAAGAAAAATCAAGCGTACAAAATTCTTTTTATGTCTAAACCTGTGCGCCGTGGTGAAGTGCCTCATGAGGAGATTATGTGAAAAAGGGGATTCTCTTTCTTCTTCTCTCAATAGGGTTTGTTCAGAATGGTTGGAGCGAATCTTCTATTGAGTATGTGCTTGCGAGAGGAGAGCTTGTCTTCTATGCGCCTTCTCATAGATACCTTGTAGAAAGCCTTCGTTTTTTTTACAGTCATTTTTATGGGGCTAACTTCAAACAAAAGTGGACAGAACTTTCCTCACAAAGCCTTGCGAGTTATGGAGTAGATATCCTTGATGCAAAAAATATCGCAGGGATCGGAATAGAGACCAATACGGCTATGGCTTTTGTGCATGTCAAAGAGGGGCAGGGTTATCTTGCCCTTCCTGTTGGGAATCGCAAAACCCTTGAGGCTTATCTCAAGAAAAATCTCCCGTTGACAGCCTTTCGTTTTGTTTCTAACTACCTTCTTCTCTCTCAGAATGAAGAGGTCTTCAGTTCTCTTTCCAACCAGCTTACAAAAAGTAAAGATTTCCAATTGGCTGTCCCAAAACTTCCCGGTCTCTGGCAAAATGGCTGGATATGGTTTGAGAGTCGTTACCTGAGCGCTATTACCAGAGGGACAGGGGTTTCCGATAAGGTGAATCTTCCATCTGGTTTTGGTCTGGTGAGTATTCTCTTTGATGCTAAAACCCTTTCTCTTCGATTCTATACAGCCGCCATTGATCCCAAACAACAGGAATTTCTTTATCAGCTTCAGCAGTTTGAGAATCATCCTCGTTTTGATACCCTGAGCCATGTGAGAGGAAGCCCTCTTCTTTTAGCTAAAGTGTCGATGAATATTTCCCTTCTCTATCGGTATTACCGATCGGTAGACAAAATTGATATTATGGGAATAGCTGGCATGCTTGCTTCCCTGAAAAAAGATTATGGGGTGGATATTGAGCAAAATCTTATCCATAATAGTGAAGGTCGTTTCTCTCTTGTTGTGGACCGTTTTTCCAATTCACAACTTCTTTACTACGGATCCATTGGTATCAAAGAACGTGCTCTGGCTCAGAATTTCATGGAATCTCTTAAAAACATGGTTCTGCAAAAGCAGGACCCCCTGTATGCCTTTGAAATTTTTACTCTTCCTTTCTACCATTACAAAATGAGCAATGGTTCATTTTATTTTGGGGTGGTGGAGAATGATTTCTTCTTTGCTTCAGACAAGGAGTTGCTTGTCCAGTGCATCAAGGATATTTATGAAAAGAAAACAGGCATCTCTCTTCCTGAGTTTTTTGTAACCCCCAGGCGACGTAGTGGCATACACGCAAAAATTGATATCCAGACCCTTCTGGCCACTCTTTCACAGGATAGCGGTATTCGCCTGGCTAGAGAGTTTTTTATCGGAATGGAGAGTATTGAGATAGAGAGTTATCCAGACACAACAATGCCTGCCTATGGATGGACTACAGAAGTCCGGATGAAATTTTACAAATGAAGGGCAAAAAAGTTGACAGGAAGGATTCGTTTCCCTTATAATATACATCCTTACTGGGGCGTCGTCTAATGGCAGGACGACAGACTCTGGATCTGTTTGTGAGGGTTCGAATCCTTCCGCCCCAGAGATATGGCCCTATCGTCTAGCCTGGTCTAGGACACCGCCCTCTCACGGCGGCGACTCGGGTTCAAATCCCGATAGGGCTAAGAGCGCCTGCAGAGTCAGGCGCTTTTTTTATGTATGAGGAAAAGTCTTTTTTTCTCTTTCTTTGAAAAAAATCTTTCTCTGCCTTACAATAGAAGAAAGTGTTTTTCTGGAGGAAGTCATGCTCAAAATTGGCATTGTTGGGACAGGTCACATGGGGAAATACCATATCAACACCCTTTCCATGATTCCCGGTGTCAACTTCTGTGCTATCTGTGATATCAATGAGGGAGAAGTGAAAGCTCTTGGCCAGAAATACGGGGTAAAAGCATATACTGATTATGAGAGTTTTCTTCATAGTGTGGATGCGGTTATCATAGCTGTACCAACCTATCTTCATTATAAATATGCTTCTACAGCCCTTATGAGAGGAAAGCATGTTCTTGTGGAAAAACCTATTACCAAAACCCTGTATTTTGCAGAGAAGCTTTTTAATCTTGCTGTTCAGAAAAAGCTTATTCTTCAGGTAGGACACGTCGAACGTTTCAATGCCGCTGTTCAAGAGCTTACCAAGATTGTTCAAAAGCCCTATCTCATCCAGGCTCAACGTATGGGACCTCAAAGCCGCATTAGAGATGTGGGGGTAGTATTGGATCTGATGATTCATGATGTAGATATTGTGCTTTCGTTGGCCAGGTCTCCTGTTGCCCATGTGGAGGCTTATGGTGAAAGGATTTATTCCAACTTTGAAGATGTCGCAACAGCTATTCTTTCTTTTGAAAATGGGGTAGTTGCCTCTATTACCTCCAGTCGTGTTACTCAGGCCAAAATGCGCCATTTGGCTATTTCTCAGCAAGATGCCTATATTTTTCTCAACTATGATACTCAGGAAATTACTATTACTCGTCAACCTCAGGCGCAATATGAGGTGGCTAAAGAAGAACTCAAATACCGTCAAGAAAGCCTGGTAGAGCGTGTGTTTGTCCATAGGGATAATGCCCTCAAACTTGAACAACAGCATTTTATTGATTGTATTCTCAATAATCGTACCCCTCTCAAAACTCCCGAAGAAGATCTTGCTGCTCTGGATGTCACAAAACAGATCACTGATAAAATCTATCACCTGTGGAGAAATAAATGAAGGGATACTTTGGAGAATTCGGTGGCATATTTGTCCCTGAATCATTTACTCCCATTCTTGAAGAACTTGAAAAAGCCTATGAAGAGGTCAAAAACGATCCTTCTTTCCAGCAAGAGCTCGATAGTTACCTTAAAGACTATGTAGGGAGACCTTCTCCGCTTTATCTTGCGAGGCGTATATCTGAAGATGTAGGATGCAAGGTTTATCTCAAGCGAGAAGATCTTAATCATACAGGAGCTCATAAAATCAACAACACCATTGGACAGATTCTTTTGGCCAGACGGATGGGGAAAAAACGCATCATTGCCGAAACGGGCGCAGGCCAACATGGGGTGGCTACGGCTACTGTCTGTGCCATGATGGGAATGGAATGTGAAATTTATATGGGTAAACTTGACGTTAAACGACAGTTTTTGAATGTTCTACGAATGGAACTTCTTGGTGCTAAAGTTCATGCCGTCGAAGAAGGAAGTCAGACCCTCAAGGATGCTATGAACGAGGCTTTTCGTGATTGGTTAGCGAATGTTCAAACCACCCATTATCTTATTGGTAGTGTGGCAGGTCCTCATCCCTATCCAACCATTGTCAGGGACTTTCAGTCCATTATTGGCAAAGAAACAAAAGCCCAGATTCTTGAAAAAGAGAATCGCCTTCCTACCCATTTAATTGCCTGTGTGGGAGGTGGTTCCAATGCCATGGGATTTTTCTATCCCTTCCTTGAAGACCGGCAGGTTCATCTCATTGGTGTTGAAGCAGGAGGTACGGGTACAGGGATGGGGCAACATGCAGCCACACTCAATTTTGGTATACCGGGAGTTCTTCATGGTAGCAAAACCAAGGTTCTGCTGGACAATTATGGACAGGTGCTTCCTGTTCATTCCATTTCTGCTGGCCTTGACTACCCTGGTGTAGGACCAGAAGTAGCCTATCTTCAGGGCATAGGGAGAATAGAAGCTGCCTATGTTACGGACGATGAGGCAATGCAAGGTCTTATCTACCTTGCTCGATATGAAGGTATTATCCCTGCACTTGAATCCAGCCATGCAGTAGGTTTCCTTCTCAAACAAAAGTCTATCTTCCATTCTACCGATATAGTGATTATCAATGTGTCTGGAAGAGGAGACAAAGACATGAATACCGTTCATGAATACCTCCAGAAAAAAGGAGGGCTATAGCCTTGCCAGAGGCCTTTCAAACTGTTCTTCTCAAGAAGGGTGTTGTTCCTATTGTTGAAGGTCAACCTCCTCAGGATGTTTTTTATATCATCAAGCAGGGGAGTGTGAAACAAACCAATAGTTTCATGTCTCATGTAGCACAGGAGAACAAAACCCTCGGTGTGGGGGATTTCTTTGGTGTGGTTGACTGTATGGCCCGTAGGCCAAATCTTTATACTATTGAGGCACTTGAAGATAGCTCGCTTATTCAAATTCGACGAGACCAGTTTGATCTTCTCATTCAGCAAAATACCCCCATTGCCATGAAAATTCTCCGTTTTTTTAGTCAGAAGCTTCGTCTCTATGACAGCATTCTGACCATCATTTCAGGTCAGAAGCAAGTCATGGAGGATCCATCTCACCTTTATGAGGTTGCTCACTTCTATGAAACCAGGATGCGAGCTTACAAAACGGCTGTGTATGGATATGTGCGTTACCTGCAGCAATGTCCCGGGGGGACCCATGTGGAGAAAGCAAAAGAGGCTATTTTCAGGCTTTATAAACAATACGGTAAAGATATTGAATTTCACGAACCAGATGTGAAGGATTTCTATGTTACTTTCGAGAGTAAGGATGTAATTTTTCTTGAGCATGAAATTGGCAATAATCTCTACATTATCCAGAATGGAGAAGTGAAAATTCTCAAGGTGGTTAATAATCAGGAAATTCTTCTCAACGTTCTACGTACCGGTGATATTTTTGGAGAAATGGCTATATTAGAGAACAAACCTCGCAATGCTACCGCCATAGCCTCTGAAAAAGTTCTTCTCATGTCAATATCAAGAGAGAATTTTGGGGCTCTGGTGGAAAAACATCCCCAGATTGCCACCAAGATTATCACGCTTCTTTCTGATAGGATCTGGTTTCTGCAAAGACATATTTTCAATATGATGATTACTGACTATGAGACGCGGCTTTATGATGCCCTTTATATTCAAGCCCTCAAAGCACGGGTAGATATTGCTCCCAAGGTACGATATACATTCTCTCTTACTTTTGAAGATCTTCTGAAATTTACCGCTCTCAATCATCCCGAGGGCTACCATGCCCTTCAAAATATCCTGGCCAACAAGGCCCTTTTTGACCTTGAAAATCAGAAGATTGTTTGCAAGGATGTTTCCCAGCTCAAAAGACCTAAGAATCTTCTTCTTCGCTATTTAGATAGAGATCTTCAGCAAAAATTGGGAAGCATCTTTTCTGGAAATAAAGCGGGATAGTTTTTCTCCCGAAGAGTGAGAGGTGGTTTTTATCTGTGTCATATTTGACCATAAAGGCGAAAAAAAGTCAATTTTTGTATCAAAAAAATACAAAATCAGAAATAGAAATTGTGTAATAAAGGAACTGTTTTCTGATATTTTGTATCAAAAAGAGCGATTTTTCTTTTTTTGGTTTCTGTGGACAATGAAATCCTCTTCTTTTGTGCTATATAAATCTGTAACATCTTATTTTTTCTGAAGTTAGATATATTTTTCCTTTTCAAAAAAAATTTTAAGAAAAACGTTTTTTCTACCAACTCTGATTTTTGGCACGCTTTTTGCTGTATTTTATATGAAAAAAAAACAAAAAAGGAGGTAGCCTATGAAACTTGTGAGAAGAACAAACAGCCCTTTAAGCTGGATGGATGAATTCTTCCGATCTGACTGGATAACCTCTTTTGACGAAACCCCGTGGTCGTTCAATGTTGACCTTGAAGAGACAGACAAAGCCTACGTTGTTAAGGCAGATCTTCCTGGTATGGATGAAAAGGACATCAAGGTCGAATTGAACGATAATATCCTTACGATTAGTGGTTCTCGAACCGAAAAGCGTGAGGAGAAAAACAAAAACTATCATCGTATTGAGCGTTTTTCAGGAAGTTTTTGTCGGAGTATTGAAATTCCTCGAGAGGTGGATGCAAACAAGGCAAGAGCTGAGTATAAGAAGGGAGTGCTTACCATTGAACTTCCTAAAAAAGGGGAATCTCGAACCAAAAAGATTGATGTAAAGATTTCATAAGGAGGGTCGTATGATGAATCTGTTTTACGAACTTGAGAGAATGAAACATCTCATGAATAGCCTCTTAGATACGCCTTTTTTCTGGGAAGAGGCGCGTCAGAGCCGGTTGAGTTATGCCAATGTTTATGAAAACGGCAATGGTTATATGATCCAGATGTTGGCTCCTGGTGTGAAAAAAGAGGGTGTAGAGGTAAACTACGAAAATGATGTCCTCACCATAACTCTCAAGACAACCGAGGAAGACAAAAAGGATGTTCAATGGATTCGGCGGGAACGATTGAAACCCATTGAAAGCCGAAGTTATCGCCTCTCGGCAGAGGTAGATCCTTCAAAGATAGAGGCGAAATTGGTGGATGGTATTCTTCTGGTGTTTTTGCCCAAGCGAGAAAAGAAAGAACCCAAGAAGATTGAAGTTAAGGTGAAATAAGGAGGTGACTATGGAAAAACGAAGACTCGTCCCTGCAACAGATATCTATGAGACCAATGATAGGTATGTTGTATTGATGGAGATGCCCGGGATAGATAGAAACACTCTCTCTGTAAAGGTAGATGATGACAGGTTAGTAGTAGAGGCTTCGACTGTAGAAGTAGGCAAAGAGTGGCGGGTTATTGATACGGAGTTCGAATTGGGAGAGTATCACCGAGAGTTCCGGATTGGCAACAAGGTGAATAGAGAAAATATTGAGGCTTCTTATGAGGATGGTATTCTCACGATTGTTCTCCACAAAGCAGAAAACTTCAAGCCGCGTCAGATAGAGGTCAAAACAGCCTGAGAGAAAAGCCGCCGAAGAGGCGGCTTTTCTTTTTGGTGAAAATGCCGATATATATTTTATGATTCGGCGTCGAATAGGTTTCACACTCTCTTTTTGTCTTGTTTTTGTCACCATTTATGCAAAGGAGTATACCGTCCAGCCGGGGGATACTCTGCTTGGTATTGCGCGAAGAACAGGTATTCCTGCTACCTATATCAGGCGTCTCAATGAACTTTCCGAAACCTTGAGAGTGGGACAAACCCTCATTCTCCCCGATGAAGTCAAAGAATACACCGTTCAGAGTGGGGACTCTCTTCTTGGACTGTCAAGAAGATTTTCTACTACTCTTTCTGCACTTATTCTCTGCAATCAACTTCCTCACGAGACCATTTATGTTGGGCAAAAACTTATTATTCCTATTTTTGCTGAAACAAATGTTTCCCCTTCTTCAAATGCCCCGGTTCTTTCTCAAGAAAAAGGTATTCGGCATACTGTACAACCAGGGGAAACTCTCTATAGTATTGCCCGTCAATATGGGGTAAGTGTAACTAATCTTCTTCTCTGGAATAAGAAGACCAACTCGACTGTTTTTGTTGGGGAAAGACTTTCTATCTACCCTAGGAAAGAGACAAATACCCTTGTTTCCTCTGTATCCTCTCCAGAGAGAATAGACTTTCCTGTCCCTCTTTCTCTCATTTTGTCTGTGGAATCTACCAGTCGAGGAGTGAGAATTCGGGTAAAAGAAACAACCTCTCTTCGAAGTACGGTCTCTGGTATTGTGGAATACACAGGGTGGTTATATGGCTTTGGAAATGTGGTTATCCTTTTGCTGGGCGATGAGAAGCGGATGGTGTTTGGGGAACTGGATGCTATCACCGTTCGTAAGGGAGAGAAGGTCTTTCGGGGTGATAGAGTGGCTACTATTCAAAGTGGGGGGCAATTTTACCTTGAAATCCGTGATGGCACTACAGTTATTGATCCTCTCAAGTGGTATAAACTTCAGTTGGCTCAAGTATTTACAAAAGAGAATAATCTGTGAGAAGCGAGTTTTCTTATATGTAAGAGAAGTTTTTAGTTGACATAGAGTGGTTTTTTATTCTTTATTTTTTGTAGAATACTTCTGATGATTCTACCATTCTGAAGAAATTGTCTTCTATCGAGATACTCCTGTCAAAATAGGGAAAAGTTCAGTTGAAAAATTGCAAGAAAGTTCTTTGTTTATTATACTGTAGATGAGTAGAGGTTCACGTTTCACTTTTTTTGAATTAAAGCGTATTATTTAGAGGATGAAAGGTTTTGGTAGGGCACAATCAAAAATAGCCGGTAGTAAGATATGAAGCAATGGGTGGGTGTGTGGTGGAAGATAGAGATGGTTTTTTTTCTGAGTGTGAAAGGTTTTTTGTCTTATGAATTTCGGGCAGCGAGAGAAATTTTAATGTATGGGATAAGTCTTTTTTCGTACGATGAGTGTGCTCTACAACCTTTTCACGATGGGGAGATATTGTCTTTTGAGATACGATGGATACGATTTTCGGGTGGTGAGGTGGTGTATGTTTGAGGAGGAGGATTGTGGTTCTGGAATAAAAGATGTGTATGGTTACTGGTATTTTATAGGAGAAGATTGTGGATGATATTCGAAAAAACTGTCTGAGGAGGATATATGAAAAAATTGTTTCTCATCATGGTTATGCCACTGGTTGTTTTTGGGCTGGATGCATCTCAGATAGCCATCTGGATTGAATCGCCGTTGGTGACAGTGAGGGATGCTGTGTGGCTTGTGGAATCTTTTGAGGATAATGGTTTAACAGTGGAAAAGATTCCCTTGAAAAAGTATGAGGGGTTAAAACCTGAAGAAACGCTTACGGCCGGGAAGATGGCAAAGATACTTATTGTGGCCAGGAAAGTGAAGCCGGGTATTCTCTATCAGCTTACCAAATGGGAAAGGTATGCTCTTCACGCAGCTCAAAAAGCAGGGATTGTTGATAGGGAGATGGTGTGCAGTACGCCGCTTACAGGAGCAGAAATGGTGGCTATAGTTCAAAAGCTTTATTAGGAGGGTGATATGAAAAAATTTATTGTTTTTTTGATTTTTCCTTGTTTCTTGTATGCAGGAGAGGTTGTTTCTGTGCAGGGTGATGTGAAGGTGTTTATCAATAAGACCTGGCAGGTGGTCAAAAAGGGAGATACCATTGTCTCCGGAGCAAAGATTATGACAGGGGTGAAGTCTCAGGTGGAGAT